>NZ_JBEDNP010000039.1:0-9020 GCF_040105315.1 Pseudonocardia tropica | reverse complement strand
ACCCTCCGCCCGATGTAGACGACGGATCTCGGCCCAGTCCTCCACCGACAACACCCCCTCAGCGTCGTCCAGAAGGGGTCAATCCCAATCCGACGTCAGGGGGTCAGTCTCAGCCCGTCGTCGACAGTCCCCGACCTCCGCTAACTGGACGAGTCGTTGTTGACCCGTTCAGCCGCTGCTTCGAAGGCGATCATGAGGGCGTTTCGACGCCTCATCACTCTTGATGACTGCCCCTCACCAATGAGCTGACGCCCGGGACACAGGCCAGACCGACCATGAGGCGATGGCCCTTGCTAGCCGGTAGTGTCCCCACCTGGTCGCGCTCCCCCCGCAGCCGTCATCGATCCACGACGTCCACAGGGGGGGCCATGTCCGACACGCGCGAGCCGATGCCGCTGCACCGCGCCCAAGCCATCCTGCGAGGCCACGCGGGAGTGACGACCCCCGAAGACCGGCGGACCGCCGCGCTCGTCGTCCTGCGGGAAATGGAGCAGCTCCAGCTGGTGGACGTACTGGCTCGCCGATTCGTCGAAGCGACAGACGTCGACACCCGCGAACGCGCACTACGGCGACTCCGCGAGACCTTCAAGCGGTCCTGACCTTGGACTCGGAGGGCCGGCCGTCGTGAGCGCAGGTCACGCCTCGGAGGCAGGCCGCTTCTCGTCCCACGGCGTGGGCATGTTCTGCAGTTCCTCGCTGAGGGCCAGGATCCGCGAGCGCTTCGCGGACCACGCCCACATTGCGGCGCCGGCTAGGACGACGAAGAACAGCCAGCCCATGGCGGTCAGGCTGGCCATGATGAGTCCTGCGATGAACCCGAGCACCAGGATCTGGTTGGCGCGCTGGCGTGCTTCGGTCTCGCCGGTCTCGCGGACCTGCTGGACGTGGAGGACATGGTCGGCCTCGGCGCGCTGCTGCGGGGTCATGGCGGCGCGGCGCATGACCTCGGCGCGCTCGTGGAGCTCGTTGGCTCGCGCCAGCTCGCGCTGGATGCGGAAGTTCGCCCGTCTGCCCACGATCAGTCCTCACCCCGGTCGGCGCGTGGCGGTTCCCGCGCGTCTCATCTGGCCTGTCGGTGTCTTGAGATCGACCGTTCCGAGCTGTCTGCCCGGATCATCACTTCTGATGAAGACGGGAGATAGGTGAAGGCGTGCGGTGGTCCGTCTACTGAGGCACGGGGACACGACACACCGGGTCCGATGAACCCGTCTCACGAGTGATCGTCTCGTCGGCGACTCGCTGGCCGTCACCGTCGAACACCTCGCACCGAAGTTGCGTTGGTCGACTGATCTCGCGCACGGCGGCGTCCACCTGTGCGGTGAGTAGAGAGCCTGGCGGGCATGTCACTCGAGTGTCGAGCAGCTGAGCCCCGAGCGCAGCGGACTCGCTCCGCCACTGCGCGTCCTGAAAGCCCTGATAGCGGGTCTCCGGGTCCATGGAACCATCGCAGGACCAGTGCAGGAACAGCTGGCCGTCCGAGCTCATGTTGCTCGATGGCTCGGTGACAAGGATGCGGTACTCCGGTGGGGCGGATGAGCATCCGCCGAGGGCGAGCGCGGCAGCGAGAACGGCGACGACGGTGCGGCGAGGAAGCACGCTCGCTGTACCGGATCACAGTCGCTGGTCGTTACCGGCAGTACCTGTTCCTGATGATCTAACCGGTCGGCGGTGGGAGGGGCGCTCCGTCCGATGCCGCTGGTCATCCGAACGCCCCCAGAACTGCCCGCGAGTGGAGGAGCTGGGTCTTCTCACCCGCGCCGTCGGCGGTGAACGCTTCGAGGAGCTTGTCGAGGCGGTCGAGCATGTCGGGGCCGTAGCCGGACGACAGCAGGTCGCCGCGCATCCCGTGCAGCGCGGCGGTCTGCGCGCGCAGCTCGGCGACGAGGGTGGCCGGGTCCCCGCCCCGGATGGTCGTGGTGGCTGCGGCGGTCAGGTCCGCCACCGGCGACGACACGACGCCCGAGGGGCGGTCGCGGCGGCCGCACCGGAGATGATCCGCGTCCCGGACAGCGCTGCCACGGTCGACGAGGACAGCGGCGCGGCCGGGTCGACCGCCGACAGTGCGCCCGTACCCGGGCGGCCATCGCGTCGCGGCGGCGGTGACCTGCCCGGCCTGGTCACCGATACCGGTCACGAGGCGGGTCGCGATCTTCCCGCCGGAGATGAGCGGGTCACCCCGCCCCTACGGCGGGCCTTCCTCCGCCGGGGAGGATGTTCCGGTCGAAGGGCGTGGGGAGCGACCCGCAGCACCACGCGCACCGGCTGAACGCCCCGGCCGGCACCGTCCCCAGGACCGTCATCGGGTCACCTCGCGACGTGCTGCCTTCTGGGCGGCTCGGTCGGCGCGGGGGTCGACGCGGGTGTGCTTGGCGACGCGGATGTTCTCCACGGCGCCGCAGACCGCCAGCACGACGGCGACGAGTGCGGCCGCCGCGATGACGGCGAGGATGACAACGGCGACGGAGCTCATGGAGCTAAGCGTCGTCGAGGCGTCGCGCGAAGAGCGGGTGTTCCTCGGGGCTCAAGTGCGGTCGGCTGCGGTGCGCGGCTGGGTGCGGAGGACACCCGCGGCAGCTTCCAGTCGGTCAGCACCCGGCCCGGCCGGCGGCAAGGGGTAGAGCGTCCCTTGCCCCCGACCGAACCGCGCGCAGATCAACAGCTGCCGCCGCTCCGGCCCAAAGAACGGGTAGAAGAGCAGCTCAGGCGGCGCAATGACCGCCGAGTCGGCGCCAGTGGTCGACGAGCTCCTGCTGGGCAGGCGCTTCAAGAGCTTCAGCGAGCTTTCGATCAGAGTCCTCGGCAGCTCGCTCCATGCTGGCCCGCACCTTCACGTCCAGGGCGGCACCGGTCTGGATCGTCCCCGGGAACATGCGGTCGAGTTCCTGCATGACCGGAGTGGCATACAACTCCGCACGAGCCTGATCGCCGTCGACCTGCAGCTGACGCATCTCGGCGGCGCGGCCGAGCTCAGCGAGGTCAATCGCAGCCACCGCGATGCCTGTGGTGGTTGCAACGCCGTACCGGACCGCGAGGCGTAGGAAGTCGTCGCTCAGCGGCCTCTCTGCGGGCAACCAATCCAAGCGGTCGAGATCCGCCTCAGGGTGCTGCTTGGCGAGCCCGATCGTCCGATGGGTGATGTCGCACCAGGTGACGGGGTTCGGCGGGGTGATGCGGTAGAGCACAGCGCAGTCCTCTCGATGAAGGATGGTGGCTACTTGACGCAGACGGTCCGTTCGGCGGCGTCGACGATCGCAGCGGCCTGATCGGTGGTCACCGTGTAGGTGCCACCGGAGAACCGCTCGACAGCCTGGTCGACGACCTGGTCACGGGGCCGGCCGTCG
Source organism: Pseudonocardia tropica (assembly GCF_040105315.1). Classification (NCBI taxonomy): domain Bacteria; kingdom Bacillati; phylum Actinomycetota; class Actinomycetes; order Pseudonocardiales; family Pseudonocardiaceae; genus Pseudonocardia; species Pseudonocardia tropica. The sequence continues at coordinate 5,679 of NZ_JBEDNP010000039.1, read as the reverse complement.
CCGAGCGAGTCGCAGGTGGTCCCGCCGCGTCGGGCGAGCCGCTCCGGGGTGTCCGCCAGCGGCGGCGCGATGCTGGCGACCTGGTCCACGAAGGATTGCTCGGCCGAGCTGAGGCCAGCCGGCTGCGACGAGGTGCTCGGAGAGGGCGCGGGCTGCTCAGCGCCACCGCAACCGGCGAGCAGCACCAGGAACGCGAGTGGGACGAGTCGGACGAAGCGGTTCACCTGGGCATCCTGGCGGTCCGCGTGGCCGCCTGTGAGGGGCGGGGGAGGTGCCGTCGCAGCCGGCGCCGCTGGACCTACCTGCCCGCCCGCTCGGCCGACTGCCGCTGGCCCGCTGGCAACCCCTCCCATCAGGGGCGGGAGTCCTGCGTCTTCACGGTATCGACTGTCCCCGCCCGTCGGGCCCGTCCCCGCCCGACACGACGTGGAGGTCGACGACGCGGCCGTCCGGGTCGGTGCGCAGCTCACGGCCGGTCGGCTGGTCGAAGCCCGTGAGAACGGTGATGCCGAGCCGGAGTCGCCCGGTGGTCCGGTCGGGCTTGCCTGGGTAGAGCTCAAGCACGAGCCCGCCGGGCATCGTCGTCGAGTAGTGCACCGGGCCAGCGCCGTGCTGCTCCTCAACCAGGCGCAGGCCCAGGGCGGTGTAGAACTCGCGGCAGGCTTCTAATACTGCAACGGCGTTTTGTCAGGCTGGTGGGCGTTGGCCGCGGCGGCGGTAGTGGCAGGTCCGGGCCTGGTGCTGGCGTCGTCGGCGCCAGGTGGACCAGGCGAGTGTGCTGGCCAGGCAGGCGGCTGGGGTGAGGATGAGGGTGGCGAGCAGACGCCGTATCTCGTTGCCGCTCAGCGGGATCAGGCCGGTCCGCTCGGCTGGAGATCCCCCTTTTCGGCCTCCTGTGCGCGGGTGACGGACAGGTAGGCGGCGGCGAGCATGGCCAGTGTGATGTGGGCGTACCAGGCTCGGTAGGAGCGGACTTGGTAGTGGTCGAGGCCGGCTTCGTTCTTGGAGGTCTGGAAGCATTCCTCGATCGCCCAGCGTGCGCCGGCGACGCGGACCAGCTCGCGCAGCGGCGTGGCCGCGGGGGCGGCGCAGCGGTAGAACGCCAGCTCCCGGGTGGTCTTGCCCTGCCCGGGTTCGGTCTGGCGGCGCACGAGCAGCCAGTGTCCCCAGCCGTGGGGTAGGCCGGCCGGGTCGAGGGCGACGGTGGTCCAGTCATAGATCCGCTCTCCGTGCGCGCCCGCGCCGACCTGGCGCCGTTCCCACCCGCTGCGGCCGGTGTCGGGGTCGCGGGCGCCGGCGATCGTGGCGAGGACCTTGGCCTGGCGGCGATGCCCGTCCGGGCTGGTCAGGACGTCGTCGTTGCGAGTGGCCAGCACGAACGGAATCTCCCGGTCGGCCAGCCAGGTGCGGAAGGTCGGATTCTGTCCGTAGATCTCGTCGGCGGTCACCCACGAGCGGGGTGTGAGGGCCCCGCAGGCGTGGGCGCGGTCGAGCATCGCCAGCCCGAGCTGGGGTTTCGTGGCGAACCCGACCTCATCGGGCACGTCGGCTCTGGCGCAGCGGTCCCGGTCCTCGGTCCACGAGGTCGGCAGGTAGAGCTCGCGGTCGATCAGCGCCCGCCCCTTCGAGCTGGCATAGGCCAGGAACACCCCGAGCTGACAGTTGTCGACCTTGCCGCTGGTACCGGTGTACTGGCGTTGCACTCCCGCCGAACGCAGGCCCTTCTTGATGAACCCGGTCTCGTCGACCACGAACACCTCACTTGCGGGGTCGCCGAGGGCGTCGAGGACGTAGTCGCGCACGTCGTCGCGGACCCCGTCGACGTCCCAGTCAGCGGTGCGCAGCATCCGCTGCGTCCCGTCCGGCGAGACCGCCCCCGCATGCTCGGCCAGAGTCCACCCGTTCTTGCGCTCCAACCCGGCCAGCAGGCCGCGCACATACGCCCCGGCCCGCGCGCGGGGCTCACGACGGAAGAACCGCGGCCCGATCGACGCGATGACCTGGTCCAACGCCGCTACCCATCCAGCAAGATCCACCACCCGGCGATCATCACCGCCGAACCCGGATCAGCCTCTCACGACACGCCGAAACGCCGTTGCAGTACTAACTGCTCGGTGTAGATCACGACCAACGAGAGCCCACCAGGGGCGACGTCAGCATGGGTCAGGTCGCCGAGTGGCTGGTTCGGGTCGCTCATGATGGCTCCGGGCTGCTGGTCGGGGCTAGGTGACTCGGCGAATCGCTCAGCGCGTGGTCATGGGGACCCAACGTCGTTCTCCGTCGCGTGGGGGAGGAGGGGGCGCCCCCTCAAGCCGGTCGATGTCGATCCGCTCGTCTTGGCTGACCAGCGGGGCGATCTCGATCAGGTACCGGTCGCCAACCACGGTGCAGGCGCGCCATAGGTCCAAATATAGATCGGCTAATCCACTGAGATCCGGATTGCTCATGGGGGGCGACATTGCAAGAACTCGAGAGATTCTGGAGATGTGACAGTTCTCGACCGCTGCAATCGCTGCCGTCGTCGCGACGTCGAGCTGAGGGAAGAACGGTTGAAGTCGATTTCGCAGGGACGCGCTGTCTTCGATCTCGCTGTTCGTGAACTGGAGCCAATTAAACTTGGTGCCAGCCACATCGGTTTTGGGGGCGATGTCCATAGGGCGAACCCGCGACAGCAAGTCTTTGAGGTAGCGCTGGTCGGGACGTCTGGGCGGAGGAGGCGCACCGGTCTCTGCGGCCATGGCCTGCAAGATCTTGACCGCGGTCAAGCTGTAGTCCGCCAGCAGATGACCGGAGACTTCAGCAAACGAACGCTTGTCTCGGACCTTCGGCAGACGGATCACTAGCAGGTTAAAGAACCACGCCCCGATGAAGGAGAGGGCCAGAGCTGCGATGACATCGCCGAGCAGCGCGCCACCGGGGAACAGCTGCGGCACTGAACGCAGCAGTCGCTGCATGACGACGGTGACGACACAAGCGATGACGAGGGGGTCCAGCAGCAGATCGAACTTGTAGATCCGACGCCACGGACGAGCCTTCTTCTTGACGGTGATCATGCCTCCCAGCCGGTGCGAGCACTCCTCCCAGGACATCGCCGCCCCGGTTACGCCGTTAGGCCGATCAGCCGGTCCGCGATGTCAGATCATCAACCGTGATGACCCGGATGCCCGACTCGTAACAAGGGCCCGCCTGGCCCTGATACGACCGGCATACCGCCTGCGGCACAACCGCCGGCGCCACCGCCTAGGAAGGCACCACCGTGTCCGGGAAGTCGCTGCTCGCCTCGCTCGTCGTCATCGGCGCCCTGTTCGCCGCATGCAACAACGACGACGAGGAGGAGACGGCGGCCCCGACCACTGCGTCAGCTGCCCCGACTACGACGCAGTCCGCGCCCTCCTACGCGCGGGCTACGCCGGTCGCGGCACCTGCGGAGCCCGGCGAGCAGTTCACGGTTGCCGAGGTCATCGACGGCGACACCTTCACCACGACGGACGGGCGCACCATCAGACTCCTCGGGGTCGACTCCTGCGAGGTCGGCACCTACGGCGGAGACGCGGCCAAGTCCATCACCGAGAGCCAGCTGAGCAACCAGTACAACCAGCCGGTGGTCTTGGTCCAGGCACCCGGTGTCGACACCGACGGGCAGGGCCGCCACTTGCGCTACGTGAAGCTGGGGGATGAGCAGATCGACCTCGGCCTGTTCCTGGTCCCCTACGACTACACCGGAGTTGCTCAGGGGAAGAACCCTGCCCCGCAGAGCTACATCGACCAGCTCTACGGCAAGGATCTTGACCTCGCCGCGAACCCGCCTGCAGGTCGCGACTGCGGAGGTCCGACGACGAGCGGTGGCAGCAGCGACGTCGACGTGTACGTCGACACCGACGGCGGGAACTACAACATGCCCGACGGGGCACTCACCGGCGGGTACTGCGCACGCAAGTGGTGGTGCTGAGCGTCGGCGGCCCAGGGGCCGTGGGCCTGCCTTCGGAGTCCCGAGTGGCGGGCTCTGCACCGGATTGCGCCGAACGGTCGCGAACCGGGCGGGCCGCCGCACGTCGTGATTGACATGCGCCTCCAGCTCCATGCCCGCGCCCACCGGGCCACCGGCATCGCCGGTGTCCTCGCCGCCGTCGCATTGCTCACCGCATGCCAGGAAGCGCAGGCCAGTCAGCCGCCGCGGCCGACGATCCCGCCCCTGCCCACAATCGCGCTGCCCGCGCCGCCGACCGTGCCCGGCACCCGACCGAACACCGGCAACATCGTGCTGACCTGCACGCAGATCGGCACGTCGAAGCAGTATCTGTGCACGCAGAGCGGGACCGCCCCAGCGCCGCCGACGGCGAACCCGCCGGTCCCGCCGGTCACCACCCCGCCGGTCACCACCCCGCCGGTCACCACCCCGCCGGTCACGGCTCCGTCGGAAGGCAGCCCCGACCCAACCACGCCCCCGGTCACGACCGCACCGCCGACGACGCTCGCCCCGAAGCCGACCGACGAGGGCACCCCGGAGCCCACCGTGGCGCCGCCCGTGCCGACCAACACCAGCGCCGCCAGCTGACCGCGGAGCGCGCCCACCTGCGGTCCGATCCCTTTGACCGCCGGTGGGCGCGTGCCGCCGATCGTCGCCGCCTGCGGGCCGTGGCGGTGGCAGGCGCGCGGCGTGCTGGTCACCGCCCCCAGCAGCAGCGCACCGTGACCGGCATGACCAGCAGCGCCGACATGCAGGCGACCGTTTTCCGGACAAGGCATTGCGCATGCGGCTCGTCTAGATTCTGTCGGGCCGCCGTCCGGGAGGGCGGCGGCGCGGTGTCGAGGTGGCATCCCTTCGGGGACGGCGGGGCGGGCTCCTCTAGTTCAAGGCTTGGGTGCGGGCAGCGCCGGCTCAGACGGGCGACGCGTGACGTGGATACGTCGCCAGACCTGACATGTCCAACCGACGTGTTAGGTTCATCCGAGATTTTTAACGCGTGACGCGGATGAGTTGAAGGAGCTGACGCGTGTCCTGGAGCCCAGACGTTCCCTTCAACGATCTGCCCCCGCTGCCGCCGGCCGGACTCGACCTCGAGCCGAAGCCCGTGCTCAAGGCGACCATCGAAGCCCGAACAGCGCTGGCGACGCTCGCTCAGGCCGGCCAGTTGCTGCCCAATCCCAACATTCTGATCCATGCTGTCCCACTTCTCGAGGCGCAGGCTAGCTCCGAGATCGAGAACATCGTGACCACGGCCGATGAGCTGTTTAAGCACGCCGACTCTGGTGGGGGAGATCACGCCACCAAGGAAGCGCTGCGCTACCGGAGCGCGCTGTTCGCAGGGGTTGAGTCGATCAGGGGCCGGCCGCTCACGTCTGTGATTGCTGCTCGAATATGCTCCGAGCTGCAGGGCCGGGAGATGGCCGTTCGTGCGGTGCCCGGCACGCGCATCGCCAATCCGGCCACACGGGAGATCGTATATGCGCCACCCGAGGGCGCGGACCTCATTCGCGACAAGCTCTCGGCCTGGGAGCGCTTCGTCCACGCTGACGACGATCTCGATCCGCTTGTGCGTATGGCTGTGGGCCACTGAGCCTTTGCCAACCTGATCATCCGTTGGCGATCATGAGGGTCTGAACTGCGGCGACGAGCTCGGCGGCCCGGGCCGGGCAGGATCTGATCTTGCGCAGAACCTTCCAGTTCTTCAGCTCGGC
>NZ_JBEDNP010000038.1:0-10044 GCF_040105315.1 Pseudonocardia tropica | reverse complement strand
GCCGGCGTGCTTCACGGACCATGCGCTGGGCGCGCTCGCGCATCTCGTCGCTGAACTTCCTCGGTGCCGGCACGATCTCCACCTTCCCGTGGGATCAGAGCCTCCACCACATCCGGGGCGCTTCAGAACGCGCCGGCGTCCGCACCCTCACCGGGGAACCCCTGCGGTTCACCCCACACGACTTCCGAAGGATCTTCGCCACCGAAGCCGCGAACGGAGGCCTCCCACTGCACATCGTGGCTCGGCTTCTCGGCCACGCCAGCGTGAACACCACTCAGGCCTACACCGCTGTGTTCGACGACGAGCTCGTCCGCAGCTACCAGGCCTTCCTGGCCAACCGGCGCGCTGAGCGTCCGGCTGCGGAGCACCGTGTGGCTACCGACGCCGAGTGGCGGGAGTTCCAGCAGCATTTCCAGACCCGCAAGCTCGAGCTCGGCACCTGCGGCCGTCCCTACGGCACTCCGTGTCGACACGAACACGCCTGCATCCGCTGCCCCAGCCTGCGCGTCGACCCGCGCGCCCGGCCGCGGCTCGCCGCGATCGTCGACAACCTCCGAGACCGGATTCAGGAGGCCCGTCTGAACCACTGGCTCGGAGAGATCGAAGGCCTTACGACCAGCCTCACCGCTGCAGCCGAAAAGCTCACCCGCCTCGACCGGGCGAGCGCGGGCTCCGCAGAGCGGGTATCGCTCGGTATGCCTCTCCTGAGCAACCCTGATTGAACCCACCCGTGATCAGACCTCACGCGGTCGCAGATGGATCACCGTGATGATCGATGACGTGCTGTCCTGCCCGCACCCGCCGTACCCGTACTGATGCGCCTCACAGCCTGTGCGCGACTGTGGCGGCCCGGGAGGAGGTGACGCAGCCATCGTGGCTGCACCACCTCCTCGACCGGGAAGCGGATCAGACCGCGTGTCCTCGGAAACGACGTAGCCGCAGGCTGTTGCCGACCACGAAGACCGAGCTGAACGCCATCGCTGCACCGGCGATCATCGGGTTGAGCAGGCCCAACGCTGCGAGCGGGATCGCCGCAGTGTTGTAGGCGAAGGCCCAGAACAGGTTGGTCTTGATTGTGCTCAGGGTTGTGCGTGCGAGCCGTACGGCATCGGCTGCGGCGCGCAGGTCGCCACGGACGAGGGTGATGTCGGAGGCCTCGATGGCGACATCAGTGCCGGTGCCCATGGCCAGGCCGAGGTCTGCCTGAGCGAGGGCCGCGGCATCGTTGACCCCGTCGCCGACCATGGCGACGACTCGGCCCTGACGCTGCAGGCGCTCGATGACGGCGAGTTTGTCGGCAGGCATGACGTCGGCGATGACGGTGTCGTCGCCGACGTCGATGCCGACCTCGCCGGCGACGGAGTCAGCGACGGCGCGGTTGTCCCCGGTCAGCAGTACCGGTCGCAGCCCGAGACGACGGAACTCGGTGATGGCCTCGGCGGAGGTTTCCTTGATGGTGTCGGCAACGACGAGCACGGCGCGGGCCTGCCCGTCCCAGGCGACGGCGACGGCGGTGGCCCCGCGAGCCGCCTCAGCCGCAGCGGCGTCGGCGAGCTCGCCGGTCAGCGGAGTCGACCACTGCTCGAGCAGACGTGGCCGGCCCACGATCACGGCGTGACCGTCGACAACCCCCTGGACACCGAGTCCTTCGTGGTTGGTGAAGTCCTCGACGCCGGGGAGATTGCCGGTGCGCGTCTCGGCGGCGGTGGCGATCGCGGTGGCGATCGGGTGCTCGGAGGCCTTCTCCAGGGCGCCTGCCAGCCGAAGGGCGGTGGCCTCGTCGGTTCCGCTGGCGGTGTGGACGGCGGCCAGGGACATCTTGCCGGTGGTGACGGTGCCGGTCTTGTCGAGGACGATGGTGTCGATCCTGCGGGTGGATTCCAGGACTTCGGGGCCCTTGATCAGCACGCCCATCTGGGCGCCGCGGCCGGTTCCGACCAGCAGCGCGGTCGGTGTGGCAAGGCCGAGCGCACAGGGGCAGGCGATGATCAGCACGGCGACGGCAGCGGTGAACGCCGCGGTCGCGCCGGCCCCGGCGCCTAGCCAGAATCCGAGCGTCACCACAGCGACCGCGATGACGATCGGTACGAAGACCCCTGAGATCCGGTCGGCGAGGCGCTGGACGGCGGCCTTGCCGTTCTGGGCGTCCTCGACCAGCGATGCCATCTGGGCGAGCTGGGTGTCCGAGCCCACCCGCGTCGCTTGGACGACCAGGCGCCCGCCGGCGTTGACGGTGGCGCCGACGACGGTGTCGCCGACGGCGACCTCGACCGGGACGGACTCGCCGGTGAGCATCGAGGCGTCGACAGCCGAGCGGCCGTCGACGACCGTGCCGTCGGTGGCGATCTTCCCTCCGGGCCGGACGACGAACCGGTCCCCGACGGCGAGTTCGGCGATCGGGATGCGAACCTCCGAGCCGTCACGTAGGACGGCGACGTCCTTGGCCCCGAGTTCGAGCAGGGCGCGCAGGGCGGCGCCCGCTCGGCGCTTGGAGCGCTGCTCGAAGTAGCGGCCGGCGAGGACGAACGTGATGACCCCGGCCACGACCTCGAGGTACATGTTGCCGGCGCCGTCGGTGGGTGAGACCGACAGCTCGAAGGGGTGGACCATGCCGGGAATTCCTGCGGTACCGAAGAACAGCGCATAGACCGACCAGGCCATCGCCGCCGTGGTGCCCATCGAGATGAGGGTGTCCATGGTGGCCGCGCCGTGACGCAGGTTCGTCCAGGCTGCGCGGTGGAACGGGGCGCCGGCCCAGGCCCAGACCGGCGCGGTGAGGACCAGGCAGAGCCACTGCCAGTTCACGAACTGCAGGGGCGGGGTCATCGACAGGACCACGACCGGGACCGACAGCAGGGCCGCGCCGAGGAGGCGGTCGCGCAGGGGACGCAGCTCGTCGTCCTGTTCGGCGGTGTCGTCGGTGGTGTCGTCGCCGCGGTGCGGCGGGGTCGGAAGGACGGCCGAGTAGCCGGCCGATTCCACGGCGGCCACGAGGGCGTCGGTGCCGACACCGCCCGGCGCGGAGACCTTCGCCTTCTCGGTCGCGTAGTTGACCGTGGCGCTGACTCCGTCGAGCTTGTTCAGCTTGCGCTCGACGCGGTTCGCGCAGGACGCACACGTCATGCCGCCGATGGCCAGCTCGATCTCGCGCACCTGGTCGCCGGACGGGGGCAGGGTCGCGGTCATCAGTGGCCTCCGCCGGTGTGCGGGTGGCCGGTCTCGACCGAGCCGGGCGCGGCCGGCGCGGACCCGGTGGTCGGGACCGTGAACTGCGCGGTGCGGACCTGACCGCCGTGCTGGAAATCGAGGAACAGCCGGTAGGTGCCGGTCGAGGGCACCTCGGTCTGGAAGGAAATTCCGGGCCCGGACTCGGTGGTGCCGTCCCCGGGTGCTCCGTCGGGGTGGACGTGGAGGTAGCCGAGATCGCCGCTGCGCAGCGCGACCAGGTGGCCGTAGGCGCCCAGGTAGGGCTGCAGGTCGCGCACCGGCTGGCCGTGACGGGTCACGGTGAGGGTGACCGGGCTCGACCTGCCGGGCTCGAGCACCCCGTCGAGGGTCACCTCGTAGCCCCCGGGGGCGGTGGCGGTGCGGTTAGCCTGCGGTGTGACGGGCGCGAAGGTGCCCGGGGCGAACAGGTCGACTCCGAGCGTCGCGGCCTCGCCATCGGTGGGGGCGAAGTCGGCGAAGGCACGATAGGTGCCTCCGCCGGGCAGGGTGATCGGGGCCCGCCAGGTGCCGTCGGGGTCCATCGTCGGGTGCAGGTGCTGGAAGTAGGCCGTGTCGCTGCGCACGACGATCAGGTGCATCCGCTTCTCGTGCTCGATGTCGAATCCGGTGATCGCAGCCCCGTCGGGGCCGGTGATCCGGAACGCGAGCTCGCTCGCCTGCCGGGCCGGGAGCGTGTTAGAGGCGGGCGTCAGCGTCAGACCGCCCTCGGTCGAGGCCAGGCCGGCGGGCCCTGTCGACCGGGAGGCGGTGGGAGCGCCGTGACCCGCCGCCGGGTCAGCCCCGTGGTCGGCGGTCTGCGCGGTGGGGCGTAGGTGTGCGGTGGGGGCATCGATGGTCGCGCCGGTCGCGAATGCACCGGCTCCGAAGAGGACGACAGCCGCACCGTAGGCGGACAGTCGTGCTGCGGTCTTCATCGTCGGAAGTCCTTCGGTGAGACCCGGTACGGGTGGACGGCCGCGCGCAGCGAGCTGCTGGGCCGTGACCCTTACCGGGTGGCGGACTGGTGCTGGTGGTGCTCAGGCCGTGGTGACCTCGTACCCGGCTTCCTTGACGGCTGCGCGGACCGCGTCGGGGGACACCTCGCGGTCACTGGTGACAGTGACGGCGCCGGTCGGTAGGTCGACCGCCACGTCGGTCACACCGGAGATCTCGCTGATCTCCTCGGCGACCGACGAGACACAGTGCCCGCAGGTCATGCCGGTGACGGTGTAGGTCGCTGTGCTCATAGCGCTCATTCCCCTCGGTCGTCGTACTCAGGAACGGACCAGTCGCGCGATCGCGGCGCTGGCCTCTTGGATCTTCTGGTCGGCGACGGGGCCACCTTCGGTGGCGGCGTCGGCGACGCAGTGCTTGAGGTGCTCGTCGAGCAGGCCCAGGGCCACGGCCTCGAGGGCTTTGTTGACCGCCGTCACCTGGGTCAGGATGTCGATGCAGTACTTGTCCGACTCGATCATCTTCGTGATCCCGCGGACCTGGCCCTCGATCCGACGCATCCGCTTGATGTGGGAGTCCTTGCTGTCGGCGTACCCGTGCTGCATCGCCCTACCTCCTCGAGATACCTCCAGCATACCCCTACGGGGTATCTGCATTCAACCGCGTCGATCCGTGATCCCACCGGATCGCCGGGGACAGATATGGCGCAGCACAGTCGATCGCCCGAGATCGGACGACCGGGCCGAGCCGCATCACGAACGAACCAACTAACTGAGTATGTCCTTGCTTGATACCCCCATGGGGTATGGGGTATCCATGTGTCATGAACCCCGGAGAGCGATCGAGCAAGGACGCAGACGGGCCTGCTCGCCACTCACACCAAGCAGCCGACACGACGGGTAGCGCTGCCGGGCCGGCCGAGGAGGGCCGCCCGGCTCCCGCATCGCTCGGGACCGGCCCGGGTGAGCACCCGGGACATCACGAGCCCGGTGCGCAGGGGCACAGCGAGCATCAGGGACACAACAGTCACGGCGATCACGTCAGGGAGTTCCAGCGGCTGTTCTGGATCATGCTCGTCCTGGCCGTCCCCGTAGTCGGGTTCAACGACATGTTCGCCCACCTGGTCGGCTATCACCTGCCTGCCGGCGAGTGGGTGCTGTGGGTCTCGCCGGTGCTGGGCACGGTGATCTATTTCTGGGGAGGGCGCCCGTTCCTCACCGGCGCCGTGGCAGAGGTCCGGTCGCGCACGCCGGGCATGATGCTGCTGATCGGCCTGGCGATCACGGTCGCGTTCATCGCGTCCTGGGGTGCCAGCCTGGGCCTGCTTGACGGCGAACTGAACTTCTGGTGGGAGCTCGCGCTGCTGGTCGTGATCATGCTGCTGGGTCACTGGATCGAGATGCGCTCACTCGCCCAGACCACCTCGGCGCTGGACTCCCTGGCGGCACTGCTGCCCGACGAGGCCGAGCGGGTCGACCACGGCGATGTCGTCGTCACCGTCTCACCGGCCGACCTGGTGGTCGGAGACGTGGTCATCGTCCGGCCCGGCTCGTCGGTGCCCGCCGACGGAACGATCGTGGACGGGTCAGCGAGCATGGACGAGTCCATGGTGACCGGGGAGTCCCGTACGGTGCGGCGCCAGACTGGTGATCAGGTCGTGGCCGGCACCGTTGCGACCGACTCGGGCCTGCGGGTCGAGGTCACGGCGACCGGGGACGATACTGCGCTGGCCGGGATCCGCCGGCTCGTGGCTGACGCCCAGGCATCGTCGTCGCGGGCTCAGCGTCTCGCCGACACCGCGGCCGGGTGGTTGTTCTGGTTCGCCCTCGGCGCTGCCGTGCTCACCGCGGTGGTCTGGTCTCTGGTCGGGTTGCCCGACACCGCCGTGGTGCGCACCATCACCGTGCTGGTCATCGCCTGCCCGCATGCTCTCGGGCTGGCCATCCCGCTGGTGGTGTCCATCGCCACCGAGCGTGCCGCCCGGGGCGGCGTGCTGGTCAAGGATCGTCTGGCGCTGGAGTCGATGCGCACCGTCGATGCCGTGCTGTTCGACAAGACCGGGACCCTCACCCGGGGCGAGCCGACCGTCACCGGCATCGAGCCGGGCGAGGGCCGCGCCGCGGACGAGGTGCTCGCTCTCGCGGCCGCGGCCGAGGCCGACAGCGAACATCCACTGGCCAGAGCCATCGTCGGCGCCGCCCGCAGCCGAGGCTTGACCGTGCCCGCGGCGCGTGAGTTCTCCTCGTCTCCCGCGGTCGGGGTCGAGGCCACCGTGGACGGCACGCTGATCCAGGTCGGCGGACCCCATCTGCTCGACCAGCACGGCGCCGCCGAGTTCGCGGTCGCGGACCAGTGGCGCCGCCAAGGGGCGATCATCCTGCACGTCCTCGCCGACGGGGAGGTCATCGCGGCGCTGCGACTGGCAGACGAGATCAGGCCAGAGTCCCGGGAGGCGGTCGAGGCTCTGCACGCCGTCGGCACGCAGGTGGTCATGATCACCGGTGATGCCCGGGCCGTGGCCGACACCGTCGCTGCCGACCTCGGCATCGACCGGGTCTTCGCCGGAGTCCGTCCGGAGGACAAGGCCGCCAAGGTGGCCGAGCTGCAGAGCGAGGGTCGTCGGGTCGCGATGGTCGGCGACGGCGTCAACGACGCTCCTGCCCTGGCCCAGGCCGACGTGGGTATCGCGATCGGGGCCGGGACCGACGTCGCGATCGGTTCCGCCGGTGTCATCCTCGCCTCGTCCGACCCGAGGTCGGTGCTGTCGGTGATCGACCTGTCGCGTGCGTCCTACCGGAAGATGAAACAGAACCTCTGGTGGGCGGCCGGCTACAACCTGGTCTCCGTACCGCTGGCGGCCGGGGTCCTTGCTCCCGTCGGGTTCGTCCTGCCAATGAGCGTCGGCGCGATCCTGATGTCCGCCTCGACCGTCGTCGTCGCCCTCAACGCTCAGCTTCTTCGCCGTCTCGACCTGACGCCGGCGCGCAGCACAGCACGACTCGTCGGCGCCGACACCGGGTGAGGCCATCGCGTGGCGGTCCGGTCTCAGAAGACCGTCGATCGACCTGACACCCTCGCGCCAGGACGACGGCACGGCACGCGCGGACCGGGCAGCCGCCCCGGTACCGTGACCGACATGGCCAACAGGCGAGAAGGGCTGCAGCTGGTGCTGCTGGTCCTGCCTGTCCTGCTCGGCCTGATCGGGATGCACGCACTCGTCGCCCCGGCCCCCGCGGCAGACACCGGGCACGAGGTGGCGGTCGCAGCGACAGCGACCGGGCACAGCGACCACCGTGCCGACATGGCATCCGCGCCACCGGCACCGGTGGCAGTCGAACAGCCGACGCCGGCCGACCACGGCGAGCACGACGCCACCCACGCGCTGCACCTGTGCCTGGCCGTGCTGGCCGCCGCCGGGGTCGCCCTGCTCTCGGCGTGGCTGTTCCTCGGACGCCTGCCGCTCCCGGTCGCGCTCACCGCGGCCCGCCAGCGCTCCCGCGGCCGCCCTGCCCAGCGGCCACCACCCGTCCCCCGACGACTCGCTCAGCTCTGCGTCTTGCGGACCTGATCGGCCCCCGGCGCGGCAGAGCGCCGGATCCCGGCCCGATCACCCGTAATCGACACGGAGAGCCAGAACCACACATGAAGATCACCCACGTGGCCACCGCGGCCACGACGCTGACCGCTGCCCTCGTCCTGTCCGCCTGCGGCGGCGCAGAGCCCGCCGGCAGCGCCTCACCCGCGGCCCCGGCCCCCGCCCCGACCAGCGCCGCTGCTCCGGGCGCGGCGGTCTCGACCGAGCACAACCAGGCCGACATCGCCTTCGCCCAGGGCATGATCCCGCACCACCGGCAGGCCGTGGAGATGTCGAAGCTGGCCACCGACCGCGCCGGTAGTGACGACGTCCGCGGCCTCGCCACCGAGATCGAGCAGGCCCAAGGCCCGGAGATCGCGCAGATGCAGACCTTCCTCACCACCTGGGGCGCACCCGCATCCGGTGGTATGCCCGGGATGGACCAGGGCGGCATGTCCGGGATGGACCACGGCGGAATGAGCCAGGGCGGTATGGGCCAGGGCGGTATGGGCGGGATGATGACGCCTGACCAGATGCGCCAGCTCGAGCAGGCCGACGGCGACGACTTCGACCGCATGTTCCTCGAGATGATGATCGCCCACCACGAGGGTGCGGTGCAGATGGCCGAGACCGAACTCGCCGGCGGAATCAATCCCGAGGCGAAGGCACTGGCCCAGAAGATCATCGACGCCCAGCAGGCCGAGATCGGCCAGATGCGCGGGCTGCTCGGCTGACCGTCCTCCGGCCACGGGCGACGACGGCGACAGAGAGCCACACTCACCCTGGCCGATACGGGTGGGGGGTATGTACCGTGGACCGGTATACCCCCCACCCGTATCGACGACGGAGGCTGTCCGATGGCGAAGAGTGCGAGTCGGTCCGCTGCCCGAGGTCCACTGTCCGCGATGGTCGCGGCCGCCAGATCCGAGCCTGGCCGGGCGGTCCTGCGCTGCCTGCTCGGGTGCGCGGTGCGAGCGCTGTCTGCCCACACACCCCACGGCGACCGCCGCGCGCCACGTTGCGAGGGTCGATGACCACGCAGCCACGACGGCCTCGACATCCTGCCCACGGTTCGGCCCGCCGAACCGACCGCGATGCCGGGGCACGCCCCGGCTGAAGAGAGACCCCCACCGCTGATGATCGACTCACCTCCGGTAGACCGCACGAACCTCAAGCTTGGTAGACCCCGAGCACCCTTGACCTATGCCGTGCTGACCGCGGGCATCGCCGTGCTGCTGGTGGGCTGCGGCGGACCGGCTCAACCGGCCGCCGCGCCCGCCACCGCCGGTACCGCCGGCGTGTTCGAGCAGGTCGGCCACGTCCACGGGGTCGGAGTCGACCCTGGCGACGGCAGCACGGTCATCGCAGGCCACCACGGCCTGTTCAGCCTCACCGCCGAGGGAACAGTGACGCCGCGCCAGAACCCGCTGGCCGGCGGCCCCGACCTGATGGGCTTCACCGTCGCCGGCCCGAACACCTACCTGGCCAGCGGCCACCCCGCCCCGCAGGACACCAGCACACCGAACCCGCTCGGCCTGGTCCGCAGCACCGACCGCGGTGCGACGTGGGAGCCGATCAGCCTGCACGGCGAGGTCGACTTCCACGCCCTCGACGTCGACGGCACAGTTGTCGCCGGCCTCGACGCCACCCGCGGACTGCTCCTAACCAGCAGCGACAGCGGCCAGAACTGGCAACGACGGGCGTCGCTGTCCGCTCTCGACATCGCCTTGGCGCCCGGAGAGAACACCCGGATCCTGGCCACCACCGAGGCCGGAGTGATGGCCAGCCATGACGGCGGCACCACCTTCACCAGCATCGCCGGGAGCCCGCTACTGGCCTACCTTGCATGGGCCGACGACGGCAGCGTGTACGGGATCGCACCGGAAGGAACGCTGTACGCCAGCACCGACCGCGGCGTGACCTGGCAGCGTCGGGGCGCCACCGCGGCCCCACCGCAAGCGATCAGTGCCGAACACGGAGGCCGGCTGACGGTAGTGACCGAAGTCGGGGTCGAGCGTTCCAACGACGGCGGCGTCACGCTGCAGCAGCTCGCCTAACCGGAAACTCCCACCGGAGCCGGGCGCACTGGAAGTGATCGTCCACCGCAGGAGCCCCCGTCGGCTAGCGATGGGGCAGAGCGATCAGGGAATTCAGATCAGGGCATTCGTCTGCGGCGATGCTGGGCTCTTCCGGAAATGGAGTGCAGGTGAGGGCGTGATCGACCGCGCGGGTGGGGTCGTGTCGCTGCGGTGAGGCGGGCCCCGAGAAGTTGATGATGAAGGTTCCTACACCGAACATCGTCGAACGCC
>NZ_JBEDNP010000037.1:0-12361 GCF_040105315.1 Pseudonocardia tropica | reverse complement strand
GCCGCGCAACGTCACCCAGCACGCGCCCGTCGCGGGCCGCGACCAGGAGGTGCGTCACCGTGGCGAGAGGGATGGCGCCAGCCTCGAACGCACCGACGGACGTGCGCGAAGCCCGGAGCTTCGTGTGGTGCCCGACCTTGAGCAGGGCGGCACCCGCGAGATAGTCGAGCGCTGCCGCCAGGCCGGTGTCATGGGCGTGCTCCACCGCGTCGGCGAGATCGCGGTGACCACCCCGGAGCGCCTCCGTGTGAAGGATGCCGACCGTCAGTGGTGCTGCCAGATACAGCTCCACGCTGTCTGCAGGCTCGCGATCCGGAGTGGTGAACTGTGATCGGGAGAGCGCGGCAGAGGTGTCGACCACGGCGCACCTCCCTTTCCCACGTCACAGCATCGGTGAGCAAGGGTAGCGCAGGTTTCGGCCGGGAAATGGGCGCAGAACGGCTGATGGGCGGCCCGTGAAGGACCGCCCATCAGCCAAGAGAGTGTGTCGACCGAGCTACTACGACAGCGGAGCCGGGAGCCACGCCTCGGTAGGCGTTTCCTGCCGGCGGGCACGCCGAGCCAGATCGTCATGGAAACCGATCTGGTAGGCCGACCACCAGTGCTGCGGCAGAGCGAGCATCTTGCGCGGTGTGCTCCCCGGCTGGGCAGCCGCCGGCCCGGCGGGCAGGGCCCGTCCCTGGTGCTTCCCGGGTTCACAGCGTTCCTCCGCTGCGCCGCTCGCGATGATCTCCGCCAGCCGGGCCAGCACCGCCGGCCGCCACCTGGTGTGCCCTTCGGCGGTGATGTGCGGGTGGGTGCCGGGCAGATACGACTGCACGTGGGCGCTGCGCAGCCAGGACAGCTCGACGACGGCGGTGAAGTGCAATGGCCAGCAGTCCGGGAGCTCGTTGCGCGTGATCCCGTAGACCGGGACGAGCACCTCCCCCACCCAACGCGCGAGCGTCGCCCACTGCTGCGTGGCGTCCTCGACGGAGAGCTTCGCCCAGTCGACCGGAGGGTTCTCGGCCTTCGCGTGCTCGGCCAACATCTCGGTGACCGCGCCGCGGAGCTGCTCGAGCTCCGCGGTCACGGCGGCCCCGAGCGCCTCCAACTCAGGCGCGAGCCGCTCCGACACCGTCGAGGCGAGGTCGGCGTGCGCGGCACGCAGCTCGGCGAGGTCGCGGTCGACGGCGTCGACCCGCTCACGCAGCAGGCGGTGTCGGCGCACGGCTGCGGCATCGGCCTCGTCCCGCAGCTCCTGCTCGGTCTCGTGGCCCCAGCCGTCGCCGGTGTCCTGGTCCCCGTCGTTGCTCATCAGCTCATCGCCCCGGCTCGAGTGCGGATCGGCTCGTCTCCCGGCGCCCACTCCTCATGAGCAGGGATCGGATCATGGACCGGCGGGACCGTCATCCCGGGCCCTCTGCTCATCGACCCGGTGGCAGCCGGGCGGAGCTTCCGCCGGGCACGACGAATCTGCTGGAAGCCGGGCACGAAGCGAACGATGGCGGCCTGAGGGCCGATGCCGACCACGAAGGCGTGCCAGCGGGGCAGCTTGTAGAGGTTGCCACCGGAGACCACCTCGGATGTCTCCCAGGTCTTGTCGCCGCCCTCGGCGTTGCGCCGGTCCCACCGAGGCCCGGCGAGGTAGGCGAGGCGCTCCAGGTCCTCCTTGCTCGCGACGCCGGGCAGCACCACCTTGGTCGGCAGGTTGTTGAAGATCGTCGATGCGGCGTCGTCGCCCCAGCGGCTGTTGAGCTGGGCGAGGTCCTGCAGAACGGCGACGATCGAGATGCCCCATCCGCGGGAGTCCGCGGCCCAGTGGTCCAGGGGCACCGGGGTGGTGTTCGCGACCTCGTCGAGGAACATCGCCAGTGGCGGGGAGAGCCGACCGCCGCGGGTCGCGGCCACGATCTTGGCCGTCTCGAACACGGCTTCGGTCAGGGCGGTGATCAGAGGCGCGATGCGGCGATCGCCCTCACCCGCGATGACGTACAGGGTGCCGGTCCCCGCGACGAACTCCGCCAGGTCGGTCTCGCTCTCGTCGCGCGGGGTGCACGCCTCGGCGACCGTCGCGTTGTCCATGAAGCTGACAGCGGGAAGGACAGCGGCGAAGTAGCCGGAGCGCTCGTTCGGCGCGGCGTTGAGGTGGCGGCGCAGGCTGTCGAGCCACCCCATCGGGACGTCGGCCTCGTACTGCTCCAGCAGCTCGACCGGGGTCGAGTCGTCGGCGTTCTGCGCCCAGGCCTGAACGTTCGTCATCGTCCGCCCGGACAACGCCGCGGCGAGCAGGTAGCAGCGGACGATCTCCGACGCCTTGTCCGCCCAGAACTCCTTGGATCCGGAGCCCGCGGCGCCGCCACCGCCGCGGACCAGCGCCCGGGCCCGCTTGTCGGCCACCGCGCCGTCCGTACAGCCGCTGAGGGGGTTCCACGCGAAGGTCGACCGACGACCACCGAGACCGGTGGGATTGAAGACCCGCACCGCGCCGTGCTGGCTGCGGAAGTCGGCGGTGAGGTCGAACAGCTCGGTCTTGGTCGAGGAGACGTAGGCGGCCCCGGGAGCATCGAGCACGAGGCCGACCAGCATCGACGTCTTGCCCGAGCCAGGAGGACCCAGCATGAGGATCCCGCGGGTCCACGCCGAGAGGACACGAAGACCCCTGATGAGGAGGGGGCCGGTGACCAGCCGTCCGAGCATGGCGCCATGGCGGTTGACCGGCCGTGCGGCGGTCCCGTCCCCGCGGGGGGCCGGCGGATTCACGGTCCGGGTGGCGCGCCTGGTCGCCGCCTCGATGTAGGACCGGACACCCATCCACCCCCCGTGTCCGTAGAGCCGCCGCACCCGCGCTGCAGGGCGCTGCCACCAGAGCAGGACCCCGACACCCGCGACGACAATCGCCGCGGCGACCAGGATCGACGGCGCCCCGGCCACCACGACGGAACCGACGGCCGCGACAGCAGCGAGCAGCGGACCGGCGAGCGCGCGCTGGTGCCGGCGACGTTCCTCGGGGCTGGCCAGCCACGTCGCCGCCACCGCTCCCGCGGTAACGACAAGGCCGAGGCAGACGACTCCCAGGGTGAGCAGCCCGTCGGGCACCGCCCCGTTCATCGGGCCGGCTCCTGCTCGACGGTCGAGGCCGCGGAGACCGCCCGTTCTCCCTCGCCCCACTCCTGCAGCAGCGCGTGGACCTGCTGCGCGACGGCCTTCTCACGGACGAGGTACTTGCCGATCGCGGTGATGCTCGGCAGCCCGGTGTCGGGGTTCTCCTCGAGTCGGCCGTAGGCGACCGCGATCCGGACACGCGTGGCCAGACGCACCAAGGACACGGTCTCCTCGTCGAGGCGGCTGTTGCCGGTGACGTCCTCACCGACCTCCACCAGGATCTCGGCCAGGAAGCCCGTCACAAGAGGCTGCAGGACGACGGCGATCAGGATGAGCACCGGGGGCGCCAGGTGTGCGAGGAGCACGGTGGCGCCCTGCCAGGTTCCGGTGCCGGGCAGCAAGGGAAGGTGTTCAGCGCGATCGACGCCAGCAGTAGGCCCGCTTCGACGGCGTAGACCTTCGTGCGGTGCTCCTTCGAGGGGAACTTCCGTCCGAACCGGGCGGCCACCGCAGTGACGGCCATGAGCACGATCAGGGGGACGGAGAAGATGGGCTCGGCCAGGTAGGCCAGCGCGGATCCATCCGGCCCGACCAGCGCGTTCTTCACCCCGGCCGAGGTCCAGACCACCCCCGCGACCGCGACCGCGATCAGGCCCGCCGAGGCTGCGGAGGTGACACGCTGCAGGCTCGCCAGCCGCGAGGTCGGATCGAGCATCCGCTGTCGGCGCGAGAGCGCGCGGCGGTGCCAGATCTGATCGTTGACGTCGCGCGCGGCGATACGGTTCTCCGCCCGCACCTGTGCGAGCTGGCGAGCCTGCTCGCTGCGGACGGTGGTGTAGATCTGGCGGCGACGGCCGCCACGGATCTGACGAGCGAGGCGGCGCTCGCGCCGCATCTCCCCAGGGGACTGGCGGGCCAGCCACGCCGGATCACGCTGCAGCTCGGCCTCGCCGCGTGCGGTCTCCAGCTCCGCGGCCATGCGGACCAGGCGGTCGTCCGGTGCCGCAGCCTCCTCGCCGTCCTGGCCGAAACGCGCAGCCGGTCCGTCGACGACGCCCGAGAACTCGTCCGCGGTGTCACCAGCGGCGATCCAGCGCTCCAAGGCACCGGTCTCGTTCCGGGAGGGGTTGGTGATGGTCATCGCTCCTCCATCGAGGTGCATCGGCGGGCCGGGGCTCCAGGCGAGGTCATGAGCACGACGGCGCCATCCCCTCGAGTCGGGCCAGCCGGCCGAGCAGCGCGTGGGCCCAGGTGGCCACCGAACGGCGCTGCCTCCGGCTGTCCGCTGCGTGCTCGTCCGGCCGAGGCACCAGCTCGACGAGGCAGCCACGGCAGCAGCGCTCTGCAGGCGCTGAGAGCGCTGCGACGGTGAACACCTCGTCGCACAGCGCCCGATAGCGACCATCGGGCTGGCCGAGGCCGAGCTCGGCGTCAGAGACCTGGTGCTCGACACCGGCCGCGCTGATCAGAGCGACAGTGTCGGGCATCGCCGAACCGCCGGCCCGGCTCACTGCGCCGCCCCCGTCACGGTGCGGGCCTCGACCGGCTGAGACCCGGACGAGGACGGGGCGACCGCTGCGGGTGCCGCCGTGTCCAGCGCCCGCAGGCGGCGGCGGATCCGCAGCTCGCGGCGGACCGCGCCGATGGCGGCGGCGCCCCCGGCGACGGCCGCGACCGAGGTGATCTGAGCGCCGAGCGGGAGCAGGGACATGAGGAACGCTCCCCCGCCGAGGCTCACTGCGATGAGGGTGGGTTCGGTCGTGCTGGGGCCTCGAAGGTGCCGTGGAAAACTGTTCATCGGGTCGTGCCTCCTGGTCTCTATGCACCCGGGATTGGTCGATCCAGGTCCCGGCAGGTGTGCCTGCACCTGCCGGGACCGTCCGCTCGGAGGGACAGCCCGCTGGGGCTGCGCCGGGCGGGAGACGAGGCGGAGGGGACCCGCCGTCGTCTTCTCCACCAGCATACGCAATGATAGTCTGCGTACGCAAGTTGACCTGCGGTACGTCGCCCCGCACACTGATGCCGTCACGCCGCATCGGGAGGGGACCCCGTATGAAGGTCACGACCTTGATCACGACCGCCGACGACTGCCCCAACAAGTGGGACTGCCCGTCGGTCCACGACCTCGACGTCGACCCGGAGAGGAGGTACGTCGTGTCCAAGCAGGCCACCCCCGCCGAGCACGCGGTGTTCCGCGACCTCCTCGAGGCCGGCGACATCGTCGGCTGGCTACCAGCCGGATTCCTCGACGAGCGCAACGCACTGTTCGACCGGACCCGGCACGTGGCCGATGAGGTGCTCGACCCCGCCCGTCGCTACGTCATCACCTCCGCCGTGCGGGACCCGCGGGTCCTGGCGCACTTCGGCGACCTGATCTCCCGCAACGAGCAGCTCGGGACCGTCCCGGCACGGGATCTGGCGGTGATCGCGTGACCGAGTACCTGGACAGCCTCGGTCGCTTCATCCTGTCCCGCTACGCAGCGCCGGGCGACACCCTGACCAGGATGGAACGCCTACCGGCGTACGCGGTGAGCTCGGACGGCGACGACTTCGAAGCGTGGAAGACCGGCGCCTCCGCACCCGTGTCGGCGGCGCGCGCAGAGACCATCGAAGATCTGCGCGAGGAGCGTGCGAACGGCCAGGTCAGGCGACGTATCCGGATCCTCTCCGCGGCGTTGACCGACTACGAGCGGTACTCGATCGAGTTTGGATACCTGCAGAACGTCGAGGCCGGGGAGGACGTGCGCGTCCTGCGCCACGGCGAGCACCCCATCCCCCAGCTGCTCGACTTCGACTACTGGCTGATCAACGACCGGGACCTCGCCCGCATGCACTACGACGCCGACGGCCAGTTCCTGGGCGCGGAGTCCGCGCCACGACTCGTGCGCGAAGCGCGGCGGGAGATCTCGGCGTGCTGGGACGTCGCCGAGCCGGTGACGACGTGGTGGCACCGCCATCCGGAGCTGCACCGGCAGCTGACACGATAGGAGCCCGATGCCCGCCTCCCGCGACGACGTCACCCGGCCGAGCTGGGCCAGCGCACTGCGCACCCTTCGGCTCGACGCCGGCCTGACGCAGCCGCAGGCGGCGAGCGCAGCGAACCTCTTCCTGCCTTCGGACAAGACCATCACGCAGCAGGTCGTCTCCCGAGCAGAGCAGGGCGGACAGTTCCCAGAAGACGCAGTGGTGACGGCCCTGTGCCGCGCCTACGGTGCACCGGCTCAGGCCACCGCGGAGATCGAGGCCGCAGTGCGGGGGGCGCGGGAGCGCCGCACCGATCGCCGTCTGGTCGTTCAGCGTGGGAACACGCTGCACGCTCAACAGCGGTGGCGCCGCATCGAGGGTGAGGCGCAGAGCGTCGACGCGGTCCAGACCGGGATGGTCCTGGGACTCCTCCAGACCCCCGCCTACGCGGCGCTCGCGATGCAGGTGGACCAGGACCACCCCGCCGTCGCGGACCGGCGCAAGAGGTTCGAGGCGATGCTGACCGATCCCAACCGTCGGTACCGGCTCGTACAGACCGAGGGCTCGCTGCGGGTGCAGCTCGGCTCACCGGAGCTGATGGCCGAGCAGCTCGACGCGCTCCGAGCCGTTTGCGAGGTGCCGCACGTCGACCTGCGGATCCTGCCGATGCAGCGGCCGGTCGCTGAACCGCTCACCGGCGGCGGGTTCCACATCTACGACGACGTCGTCGTGCTGGGGCTGGAGGTCGCATCGGCCGACATCAACGATCCCGCCGACGTCGACTACTTCCGGCGGTTGTTCGAGCAGTACCACCAGGCGTCGGTCGGGGGCCGTGCGGCCACCGACCTCATCGGGGAGCTCGCGGAGGGCTATCGAGCCCTCCTGCTCCCCCACTGACCTCCGTCCGGTGGTGCGGGAGGGTGGTTAGCGCCTGCGGCGCTGCCCACGGCCGTACGCGGCCTCCAGCGCGACAGCGAGCAGCACGCTGCGGGAGCTGGCTCCCGTGCGCTCGACCTGCTCGTCGATGACCGCAAGCTCGGCCGCCGTCGCTCGGAAGGTGAACGGGACAGTCCGGTCGCCCGGAGTCGCCGCACGCTGGCGGGTCCGGCTGGCACGTCCGGCGAACAAGCTGTTCGCCGGACGGTCCTGGCGATGCTGGCGGGCGACCATGTCGGCAAGCTGCTGTTGGGTCCGGTCGACCGCGTCGAAGACCAGATCAGCGTTGGTGCAGCGCTGACGCTTGCGGAGACCGTCGAGGGTGTCGCGCAGGGTCGGTGAGACATAGATGATCGATCCGGAGGTGGCCTCCGCGCCCGCGGAGTAGGCGTCAGTGCCCCCGGCCGTGGCTCCAGGCTCGGGAACCGGCGTGGCGCTCCCGGACGTGCTGGGCTGCTCGGGCTCCGTGGCGGTGCGCTGCGGAGCGGCCGACTCGGGCTCGCGCGCGGGTGCCGGCGCTGCCTCTGGCGCAGGCGCCTGGGGCTCTCGGGGCGCCGCCTGCGGCGTCGTGGAGGGGGCAGCGGGGCGGCGGCCCGGGGAGACGAGACTGCGTGCGGACTTGCCGAAGGTGTCGTTCAGGCTCATCACTGCGCTCCTTCTGCAGCGGGCATGGTCTCCGCGGCTTCCTCGGCCTCGCGGAGAACGGTCAGGACCTCCAGGGCGAGGTCGCGGTAGTCGCCCGCCACCGAGGCGGCGGTCGACGAGATCCGGGACCCACGCTTGCCGTCCCGTAGCTCCTGCCACCAGGCCGGCTGGGCAGCGAGGTCCTCCTCCAGTTCGTGCGCGAGACGCCCGAGCCGTCGACCGTCCTGCGCCGTCTTCTCACTGAACCGGATGAACGCGGAGAACAGCGGGGAGTCTCCGCCGAAGGCGGACTCCAGCTGAGCACGCACCTCGTCGTGGATGCTGGTCGACCGCACCCCGGTGCCGAACAGAACAGCGCCCAGGAGACTCAGCCCGGAGTTGTACTGCTTGGCGACGTTGAACCGCTTCGCCACGTTCTCCATGCCGTCGAGGCCTGCGCCGTCGCTGCGCGTCGGAATCAGGATCCAGTGAGCGGCATACAGACAGAGATCGACCAGGAAGGTCGCCTCCGGTGGTGAGTCGATGACCACGAAGTCGTAGTTGGGCGCGACCGGGGCGAGGGCGTTCGCCAACGCCAGATTCGCCGATGGACCCTCGCGGCCCATCCGGGTCACCATCCAGGCCACCAGGTCGTCGAGCTCGGTTCCGCCGGGCGCGACGTCGAGGCCCTGCCGGACACCGGGGATCGGCATCAACGCGGACCGGCCCGTGATCGCGTCGAACAGGTTGCGACCGTGGTCGTCGCTCGGGGTGTCCCGATAGCCGAGATCCCGTGCGACGTTGGCCTGGCGGTTGAGGTCGACGAGCAGGCAGGTGAAGTCGGCGGCGGCCAGCTGCCCCGCTAGGTTGACCGCCAACGTCGTCTTGCCGACTCCGCCCTTGTCATTGACGAGTGCGATGGTCCGCGAGAGTGCATCTTCTCGTGCCAGCTGCTCGGCGTGCCTGGCCATCGTCTCTCCTGTCGACATCGCCACACCCTAAGTCACGCTCGGTTAGAGGCTGCCGCGGGCACGCATCTGCTCGTCGAGGCCTGCGCGCAGCGAGCGGACTAGGTGTACGGGGTCATCCGCGGTTCAGCAAGGACCGACACGCCCGCACCTGCTGTGCCGCGCTGAGGCCCATTGACAGTCTGCCAGACACGTGTGCTCACGACGGCGTACGCGGCTGCGCAAACAGCGGTGTGCGGAGGTGTGGCAACAAGCAGGAAGACATGTGCGCTGTGTGGCGGCAGAAGATGCGGCGTTGTTTGCCCGGATACTCGTGCAGAGTCAGACGAGTACGCCTAGAGCTGTACTAACAAGCTAACGTAGCTGTGGTGCTAGCTGCAGTGGATAGCGTGCTAGGTAATGCGATGTATGACACGGTTGGTGCTGCTGATGTCAATGCCACTGCCAGTGCCGCTGTTGCATCAGTGGCTACCGTGCATTTGCGATCAGTGCTGATTGCAGGCGCTAGGTCACGTGTCGATGCTGTCGTTCTAGCTATCACCAGTGCTATCGCTTGAAGGTGGTTTGAGCTGCAATGATGTTCGTACGAGCGACACCGCCGCGCTCAGGTCGGCCGAGTCGGTCGCTCTGAGATGGGTAACCCCGCGAGTCGATCGGAGGGCGCCCCGTCCCGACGGTCTCGACATCGTCGCGCAACTGGTCACCATCCTTTCGGTCGTAGATGTCGACTGTACGTCCTAAGATTGCTCGCAAATGCCGGAAGACGATGATCGTCGCTCCCCTCTCGACTGTTCGCACCGCCGACGGTCGAAAAGTAGGGACGGTCTCCCTGCTGCGAGTCGCGCCTCGACCAGACCCGAAGAGTCCCGTCGGGGACTGAACGCGGTCGCGCTCGTGGTCGCCCAGGATGGACGACAACCACTGCAGCGTCGACCCGTCCTTCAAGCCGCCCCACACCGCCATGAGGGCCGAGTTGTCGAGCAACATCGTTGCTCTGTCCCGACCGAAGGTGTTGTCGAGCTGGGCTTTGGACTGAGCAGCCCAGTGGATCAGAACTCCACGACCGGCCGAGTCAGCCAGCGTCGCCGGCAGGTCGGGAACCGGGGTCGCCGAAGGCAGCTCGTCGAGCACCACGGTGGCTGGTGGGTCCAGTCGTTCGCTGGGGTAACGCAGTGCCATCGACCGAGCTGCGTCGATCCACTCCTCAGCGAGCGCCGTCAGCACCGGTGCGATCGCGCCGTCCTCGCGCTGGCCCGCGATGAGGTACAGCGTTCCCCCCAGCCCGATGAAGCGCTGAGCGTCGAACTCCTCGCCAGGCCCAGGCGAGCACAGCTCGCTGAGCGTCGAGTCCTGGAACGGCGCCAGGACTCGCCGCACGCTCATCCACACGGCGTCGGAGGTCTCCGCGACCATCGACATCTCCGCTCGGAGATTCCGCGCGCGGTCGGGGAACTCGTACTCGAGCAGCTCGATCGGCTCATCGCTGCGCGAGAGCCCCCACCCCACGACTCGTGCAATCCCGTGCCCGCCCTTCGCCGCTGCCACCAGATAGGCAGCCAGCACCCCCACGGCGCGCTCACGGAAGACCCTGTCGTTGCCGGCGCCCGTCCCCCCGCTCGACTCGACGAACACCGCGGAGGCCTCGACCATCGTGCGCGCTCGTCGCTCTGCGACCTCGAACCGTTCGCACCCCGCCACGGGCGACCAGCGCAGCTTGGCCGGCCACTGAACCGTGCCCGTCGCGTCGAACACCAGGATCGGCCCGGGCATCTGTCGCCGGGAGCGGGCCATCGCGGTCAGCATCAGGAGGTCCGGCTTCGTCGTGCTGCACAGCAGGGCGCCGGGCGCCGCGAGACAGATCGGGGCCAAGAACCGGCGTGACTTCCCAGTCTGCGTCGGGGCGAGCGTCCCCGACGGGTTCTCGAACGGGGCGTAGAGGTGTCCAGCAGGGCCTTTCGGAAGCGGGATGCCGATGTCCTCCGCGACCGCGGACCTCCGCTCGACCGCGGTGAGTCCCGGCCGGGTGCGCTCCGCAGCTCGCCGGCAGGCTTGAACGGACAACTCGCGCCTGATCTGTGCCCGCGTCGCGTGCCCTGCTGGTGTCGGCCCCCACCGGCGCCAGGACGCCAGCCCTCCCACGACCAGGATCAGGATCAGGCTCGTCTCCAGGACGGCCGCGACGGCCCAGAACAGGCCGCGCGCACCGTCGACGGCGGTGGCGTGCTCGGCGTCGGACAGCAGGTGGAGTCCGAGGACCGCCGCGAGATCGGCCAGCGTCGGCCACGTAGCCGTGGCTGAGATCCCGCTGGCGATCCAGAAGGCGAGCTGCAGTAGCCAGAACGCGGCGGTCGCGGTGGCGGCAGCGGCGATCGCGGCGGCAGCAATGATCAGGTCGGTGTCGGACTCGCCGCTGCCGCGGCCGCCGATCATCGCGCTCCCTCCGCCGTCTGCGCCTTGTCCTCGTCGGCGTCCGGCTGTGCTCCGCGCTCTGGCACCGCGGATCGAGCAGGTGCCCGGTCCCCTCCCGACGTAGACGGGCCGGTCCACGGGCCGGTGATGGCGAACAGGGTGCCGGGCTGCTGGATCCCGGCGAACAGCACCGTCCCGTCGGGGGAGAAGGTGGGGCCGGTGAACTCCGAGCCCATCTGGCTGCGGGCGATGGGGTAGGCGGTCCCGTCGTCGGTGACGCCGGCGAGGTGGTTGTCGCCGTCGCCGTCGGTGGAAACGATCAGCCCGCCGAACGGGGCGGCGACGATGTTGTCGGGTGCCTCGACGGTCTCGCCGTCGGCCTCCACGGCGAACACCGTGGTCAGGGTCAAGCTGGAGGCCTTGGGGTCGTAGTGCCAGATCTGGCCGCGGTGGGAGTCGGAGAAGCTGGAGACCAGGTAGGCGCCGGGGGCGCCGTCGTGGTCGGCCCACCAGACGCCCTCCAGCTTCTTCGCCCGGGTGATCCCGTCGAGCGAGCGAACCGGACCCCGCGCTGCGTCGCGGTCGGTGACCGGCACCCACGTGACGGTGTAGGAGGTGCCGACGGTGTCGGCCTGGTCGAGGTCGGCGACGACCTTGCCGGACCGGTCGGCAGCCGCCATCGCGGCGAGCTCCCCGGCTCCCGCGTCGAGGGCCTTGAGCGCGCCGCTGCGGCCGCGGAACCCGGTGGGTGGGGTCCAGCGGTAGACGGTGCCGTAGGGGTTGGAGGTGTCCTCGGTCAGGTAGATGGTGAGGGTGTCGGGGTCGACGCAGCAGGCCTCGTGGACGAATCGGCCGAGGGCTGTGATCGGCTGCGGGTCTCGGTTGGCCTGCAGGTCGACCGGGTCGACCTCGAAGACGTAGCCGTGACCGTCCTTGTCGGTCTCCTCGCAGGTCAGCCAGGTACCCCAGGGGGTGACGCCACCGGCGCAGTTGGTGGAGGTCCCGGCGAGTGCGACGGTCTCCCAGATGAGCTCGCCGTCGGGGGTGGTCTTGACGACGGTGCAGCCGCCGCCGGCGTCCTCGCGCCAGGTGTAGCCGTGCAGGTGCGGGACGGCGCCGCCGTCGTCGGGGCCGCCGCGGACCTCGTGGTTGAGCACCACGAGCACGTTCCCGTCCGGAGCGGGGAACGCGGCGGCACCGTCGTGGATCCCGGGGGAGGCGTGCTCGGAGTACAGGCGGGTCTTCCCGGCCTGGGTGACCACTCGGTAGGAGAACCCCTCGGGCAGCGCGAGCATGCCCTTCGGGTCGTCGACGAGTGGCCCGTACCCGGCTGCAGCACCCGGCTGTGCCGCGCTTGTGGCGCGGCTCAGCAGACT
>NZ_JBEDNP010000036.1:0-14367 GCF_040105315.1 Pseudonocardia tropica | reverse complement strand
TCGTCACCACCGAAGCCGCACCGACCGGCAGCGAGGCACTCATGACAACCGAGGCAATAACCGCCTAGAATCCCGAACCAAGATCACGCGGAGTCGATCTCATACACCACTCCGCCGGACGTGACCCGTGGGAGGCGGTGGTTTGCGCCATCGCGACGACCTCCCGAAGGGCTATCACACCCAGACCAGGGGGCAAGCCTGACGAGGTGGCCGGGTCGCAGCGGCGCCCAAACCCGGGGCGCCAGCTGTAGGTGGTCAAGTGCGCGGCGCGGTTGCCCCCTGCCCTGGGCGTGATCGGGCTGCGCCAGGTCGACGAGATGGCACGAACCACCGCCGTGGGAAGAGACGCGACCACTGTGAGCGCACGTCGAGGTCGGCGCCGCCAGCGGGATTCCTGTCGCGAAGAGCTACCGGATCGGAGACCAGAAACCTAGAGAAATTCCGAGATCGTGGTTCTGGATGGTCCGGGGGAGTGCGGGACGGTACCTATGACCTGCGGGGACGGGTCCGGGTGGTCGCCGCCACCCTGGCCTTGGTCCTGCTCGAAACCGATACCGGACGGCGCGAGTGCCCGGGGCACCACCGTGGAGTTCGCGGTCGCCCGACTCCACGGCCACCACACATCCCCGACACTCTGCCCAGCTGCCTGCGTCACGCACTGCATGACGCGACCTACCAGCGGCCCGAGGAACGCCTGATCGCTGCCGATCTCCTCATCCGGCTCCAACACCGCCAGTGACAGGTCTCGGCCTCGGTCACACCACCGAGGACCAGCCCGCGATCGTGACTCGACAACGAACATCCTCGTCCGGGATCTTTCGGCTGCGCAGGGTCACAATTCTGTCCGATCCGCCTCCTGCCCCGGGGGAGCGTCGGCCGAGTCCGGAAGTATGCATGTGACGGTGTCTCGATGAGGGCGAAGGAACTGCTCGACGCCGTGCCGGACGTGCCTGGAACGGTGCACGGGAGTACATTCTCTGCTGATGGCGATGGAGCTCGCCGACAACCGCTGCTGATGCTGATGGCTCCTACCGATGACCGGTCGCGGTCCGTGAGGTAGGTGAGTGGTGTCCGAGCAGCCCGTTGCCGACGGTGCCGATGGGGCGTGTCCGGTCGAGCAGGCCGGTCCGCCGGTCACCACGCCGAGCAGTCGCCGGTGGCCGGTCCTCGCCGCTGTCGCGACCGGTGGCGTGGTAGGCGCCGAGGCTCGGTTCGTGATTGGGGTCGCGTTCCCGCAGCCATCCGGCGGGTGGCCGTGGACGACGTTCCTCGTCAATGTCTCGGGTTGTCTGCTGATCGGGGTACTGCTGACGGTGCTCTCGGAGCTGACGGTCCCGCACCCGTTGCTGCGCCCGTTGCTGGGTGTGGGTGTGCTGGGTGGATATACGACGTTCTCCACCTACGCGGTGGACGTCGTCGCTCTGGTCGACGCGGGTCGGCCCGTGGTGGCGCTGGGCTACGTGGTGGCGACGCCCCTTGCGGCGGTCGCGGCCTGTGTGCTCGGCGTCGCGGTA
Source organism: Pseudonocardia tropica (assembly GCF_040105315.1). Lineage (NCBI taxonomy): Bacteria > Bacillati > Actinomycetota > Actinomycetes > Pseudonocardiales > Pseudonocardiaceae > Pseudonocardia > Pseudonocardia tropica. The sequence goes on along the minus strand of NZ_JBEDNP010000036.1, from coordinate 12,853 downwards.
ACTCGGCGGGCGGCCGGGCGCACGGGCGGTGAGCCGGAGTGAACGGGTGGACGGTGCTGCTGGTCGGAGCAGGTGCCGCGGTGGGGGCACCGCTGCGCTACCTGGCCGATACCGCCGCGAAGGCCCGGTTCGCGTCGGTGTGGCCGTGGGGGACGTTCGTGGTCAACGTCGTCGGGTCGCTTGTGCTCGGTGCGATGACGGCGGGGTCGGCCGAGTTCGGGCCGGAGGTCGTCGCGGTGGTCGGTACCGGGTTCTGTGGTGCGCTGACCACCTACAGCACGTTCGGCTACGAGGTCGCGGGTCTGGCGGAACGGGGTCGGGCCGGGGCGGCTTGGGGCTACCTGGCGGCGAGCGTCGCGGTCGGGGTGTGTGCGGCGGCGATCGGCTTCCTGGTCGTGCGGGTGCTGCTCGGGTGAGGAGATGATGGTGATGGAGCCAGTGGTGGGAACGGTCGTGGTCGGGTACGGCCGGGGCGAGGCGGGTGACCGGGCCGTGACGACGGCTGCGGATCTGGCGGTGCGTCTGAGCACGGAGCTGCTGGTCGTACACGTGGTGGATGCCGGTGACTATCCGGTGGATCCGGACTCGGCGTCGTTCGAGGCTGAGGCACAGGATGCCCTGGGTGTTGCGCACGACCACGTCGCCGCGCTGATGGGAGGGCTCGCGGACGGGCCGGAGTGGAAGCAGCGGACCGAGCGGGGTGACCCGGTCACGGTGTTGGCGGAGCTGGCGGAGTCGTGCAGCGCGTCGATGATCGTGGTCGGTAGCCGCGGCGGGGGACCGGGTGGTCTGCTGTCGCGGGTGCTGGAGCCGTCGGTGTCGCACGGGCTGATCCGACACCAGACCCGCCCCGTGCTGGTGGTCCCGGCGGGGCACTGACATCGCGGCAGCCGCCGGCGGCGACTTCTACTACGGTCCCGGCATGCCGCTTTCCTCCCGCACGCCCGAGGTCGGCGCGCTGGACGTGTTGCTGAGTGTCGCCCGGACCGGGAGTCTCGGCCGGGCCGCTGCGGAGCAGAGCCTGTCCCAGTCCGCCGTCGGCTCGCGGATCAAGTACCTGGAGGGACTGCTCGGGCTGGCGCTGATCGAACGGAGCGCACTGGGATCGAGACTGACCCCGGACGGCGCCATGGTGGTCGAGTGGGCGCGCGAGGTGGTTGCCGCGGCGTCGCGGCTCGACGAGGGCGTGACGGCGCTGCGTACCGGGCACGGGAGCCGGGTCCGGATCGCGGCCAGTCTGACCGTCGCCGAGTATCTGGTGCCGGGCTGGCTGGCGGATCTGCGGGCCCGTCGCCCACAGTCGGTGGTGTCGCTGCGCGTGGTGAACTCGGCCGAGGTCGCACGATTGGTCCTGGCCGGCGAGGTGGGTGTCGGTTTCGTGGAGGGCCCGCACGTTCCTGATGGGCTGGAGCAGGAAGTCGTTGCCCGCGACCGGCTCGTTGCGGTCGTCGCCCCCGGTCACGAGTGGACCCGCCGCGACGGAGGTGTCACCTCCGAGGAGCTGGCCGGGACCCCTCTGGTGCAGCGTGAGCCCGGCTCGGGCACCCGCGAGACCGTCGAGCAGGCTCTGACCGACGGGGCCGGGGTGGTCGATCCGGTGGTCGAGCTGTCCTCGACCACCGCGATCAAGTCCGCGGTGCGGACCGGTGCCGGCCCTGCGGTGTTGAGCTTTCTCGCGGTGGCCGACGATCTGCGGCGCGGCGATCTGGTCGCCGTCGAGGTCGTCGACGCCGACCTGACCCGCCGGCTCCAGGTGGTCTGGGCGTCGGGCCGACGTCTGTCGGCCGAGGACCGCGACGTCGTCGCGGTCGCCCGGCTCCACCCGGGAGGGTGACTCCGGGTGGACCGGGCGGTCGCCCGGTCGGCCGAGGGTGGCCGAGCGTGGTCCGCTGCGAGACCGTCGACCGATGTCCTGTCCCGTCGCTCTGCAGCGTGTCCGCGCCGATGTCCTGACGTGTGCGCGGTGCCCGCGGCTGGTGGCGCACCGACGCGGGGTCGGGACCGGTGGACGCGCCGATCGGCCGGTCCCCGGTTTCGGTGATCCGCTCGCCGGGATCCACGTGCTCGGGATGGCGACCGCGGCCCGTGGGAACCCGCACGGGCGGCCGTTCACCGGCAACCGGTCCGCATCGTTTCTGACCGCCGGTCTGCACCGGGCCGGTCTGGCGAACTCTCCGACCTCGGAGAGCGCGGATGACGGTCTGGCGCTGTACGGGGTGTGGACGTCGTCGGCGGTGCGTTGTCCGCCCCCTTCCCATCGCCCGACGGCGACCGAGCGCGATACCTGCGCGACCCATCTGCGGGCGGAATGGGCGGCGCTTCCCCGGCTCCGGGTGGTGCTGGCACTGGGTGCGCTCGCCTGGACCGCGGCGCTGGCCGCGGCACCGGACACCGGTCGGGTGCGGTTCGCCCACGGCCGCGAGCATCTCCTGCTGCCCGGACTCGTCCTGCTCGGCAGCTACCACCCGAGCCCGCAGAACACCCACACCGGAGTCCTGACCCCGACGATGCTCGACACGGTCCTGGACCGTGCCCGTTCGCTCGGCGGTGGCCGGGCACGACGCGCCGCGACCACCGAGCCCGAGGAGATCTCCCCGTGACCGCCACCGAACCCCGACCGATCACGACACACTTCCGTCCCGCGCGTCGCGCGGCGAGGGGCGCCCGGTTCCTGCACATGCTGGGGACGACCGACCCGAAGGACATCGCCGTCCTCTACCTGGTGACGTCGTTCGCGATGTTCCTGGCCGGCGGGGCGATGGCGCTGCTCATGCGGGCTGAGCTGGCCCGCCCCGAAATGCAGTTCCTCTCCACCGAGCAGTACAACCAGCTGTTCACCATGCACGGCACGATCATGTTGCTGCTCTACGCCACGCCGATCCTGTTCGGTTTCGCGAACTACATCGTGCCGTTGCAGATCGGGGCCCCGGACGTCGCGTTCCCACGCCTCAACGCGTTCTCCTACTGGCTGTTCCTGTTCGGCGCGCTGATCGTGCTCGCCGGCTTCCTCACCCCCGGCGGTGCCGCGGACTCCGGGTGGTTCGCCTACCAGCCCCTCGCCGGCGCCATCCACTCCCCGGGGCCGGGCCAGGACCTCTGGGCGATGGGGCTGATCGTGTCCGGACTGGGCACGATCCTCGGGGCGGTCAACTTCGTGACGACCATCGTGTGCATGCGCGCTCCCGGGATGACGATGTTCCGGATGCCGGTTTTCTGCTGGACGATCCTGGTCACCGCGCTACTGATCCTCATCGCGTTCCCGGTGCTGACCGCGGCCCTGTTCGCGATGGAGGCCGACCGCCACCTCGGCTCGCACGTGTTCGATCCCGCGAACGGCGGAGCCGTGCTGTACCAGCACCTGTTCTGGTTCTTCGGACACCCCGAGGTCTACATCGTCGCGTTGCCGTTCTTCGGCATCATCTCCGAGATCGTCCCCGTGTTCTCCCGCAAACCGGTCTTCGGCTACAAGGGACTGGTCTTCGCCACGATCGCCATCGGAGCGCTGTCGGTCGTGGTCTGGGCTCACCACATGTACGCGACGGGGGCGGTGCTGCTGGCGTTCTTCTCCTTCACCAGCTTCCTGATCGCGATCCCGACCGGGATCAAGTTCGTCAACTGGATCGGCACCCTGTGGAAGGGGAAGATCACCTACGAGACGCCGATGCTGTTCGCTGCGGGATTCCTGGTGACCTTCCTGTTCGGCGGGCTGTCCGGGGTGCTGCTGGCCAGCCCACCGATCGACTTCCATGTCTCGGACACCTACTTCGTGGTGGCGCACTTCCACTACGTCCTGTTCGGCACGATCGTGTTCGCGACCTACGGCGGAATCTACTTCTGGTTCCCGAAGATGACCGGCCGCTTCATGGACGAGCGCTTGGGGAAGGTCCACTTCTGGCTGACCTTCGTCGGGTTCCATCTGACCTTCCTGGTCCAGCACTGGCTCGGCAACGAGGGCATGCCCCGCCGCTACGCCGACTACCTGCCCACCGACGGGTTCACCGTGCTGAACACGATCTCCTCGGTCGGGGCGTTCGTCCTCGGTGCCTCGACCTTGCCGTTCCTCTACAACGTGTTCAGCAGCTACCGGTTCGGCCGCGCAGCCGAGGCCGACGATCCCTGGGGATTCGGGAACTCGCTGGAGTGGGCGACGTCGTCCCCACCGCCACGACACAACTTCACCGAGCTGCCCCGGATCCGCTCCGAGCGCCCGGCGTTCGACCTGCACTACCCGCACCTGGTGCAGCGGGCCCGGGCCGAGGCACATCTGCCCGGTCTCGGCCGGCTGGCCGATCGGGCGTCGGCGCACGGAGTCGGGCCCGAGACGGTCTCGGCCTCCGACGATCCCAAGGCGGGCCGTTCGCCCGGGGCGGAGCGGGGCCGATGACCGACGACACCCGCTGCCCGCCCCTCGGTCCGCACGAGCGCGACCGGCTCGACCGTGTCGAGGACGGCTTCGCCGCGGACCCGGGGCTGCGTGCTGCCCTGCGCGACGGCGTCGCACCGGCACGAACACCCCGCACAGGACGGCTCGCGGGCGGACTCGCGGCCGGCTGCGTGGCCGTGCTGGTCGCCTGCCTCGTCGCGGGCCCCGTCGCCGCACTCGCCATCGCCCTGCTCGGACTGGTCCTGCTGGTCGTAATGCTCGCCGCCTGCGGCTGATCGGTTCCTGTTCAGCGCCGGGGTGTGGTGCCCGAGCGGTGGGCCAGCTCGACGAGGTCGCGGGCCGGTCCGGTCAGGGGGCGTCCGCGGGGCCAGACGGCGGCGAGATCGCGGTGCAGAGCGAGACCTCGGACTCCGACGGCGACGAGTGTCCCGCTGGCCAGCTCCCCGGCGACAGCGAGTGAGCTGAGCACCGCGGGGGCGACGCCGTCGGCGGCGGCGTTCTTGATCGCGGTGGTGGAGGACAGCTCCAGCACGGGGTCGGCGATGACGGCGGCGCCGGCGTCGCGGAGGGCGTGTTCGAGGTGGTCGCGGGTGCCGGAGCCCGCCTCCCGGGTGACCAGCGGGGTGGCGGCGAGTCGGGTGGCGTCGACGCCGCGTCGGCGGGCCCAGGGGTGGTCGGGGGCGACGACGAGGGTGAGGTGGTCGCGGGCGACGACCTGCTCGTCCAGTTCCGGTGAGTGGTGGGGGCCTTCGACGAAGCCGAGGTCGGCGCGGCCGGACAGGACGTCGTCGGCGACGTCGGTGGAGTTGTGGGTGCTCAGCGCGACGCTCGTGTCCGGGCGACGGGTACGCAGGCTGATCAGCCAGCGGGGGAGCAGGTACTCGGCGACGGTGAAGCTGGCCGCGACCCGCAGCCGGGCGTCGTCGGCGTCGCGCAGCGCCGCGATGCCCTCCTCCAGCGACTGAGCGGCGTCGACGGCGGCGCGGGCCCAGTCCGCGACGAGGGCACCGGTCGTGGTGAGCCGGGTCCCGCGCGGGGAGCGTTCGAACACGGTGACGCCGATGGCGCGTTCCAGGGAGCGGATGCGGGCGCTGACCGCGGCCTGGCTGACTCCGTGCGCGGCGGCCGCGCGGCCCATGCTGCCTAGCTCGGCCACCGACAACACCAGGTCGAACGGGGCGAGATCAGCGACCCGCGGAGGAAGAGGCACAAGTGTGGATTATGGGTCCACAAGATCGGGGCCGCTACCGGGGGCCCGCGGGCGGAGGCATCGTCGTGGTCATGACACAGACCGACGCCAGCTTCTTCCGGATCACCGCACAGCCGGTGGACCGGCCGACGGCACCGTCCGGCGGTCCGCACCGAGCGGCCCGGGTCGGACTGCTGCGCGACCTGCAACGCCCCGGGGACTTCTTCTCCAACATCGGGCCGAACTGGTACTCCTCGATCATGGGCACCGGCATCGTCGGTGTCGCCGCGGCGACCCTGCCCTACCAGTTCCCCGGTCTGCACACCTTCGGCGTCGCGGTGTGGCTGCTGGCGTCGTTCCTGCTCGTCGCGCTGACCGCGGCGTGGGCGGTGCACTGGATCCGCCACACCGACACCGCCCGCGGCCACGCGCACAACCCGGTGATGTCGCAGTTCTGGGGCGCGGTCGCGATGGGTGTGATGACCGTCGGGGCCGGCGCGGTCAAGTTCGGCGGCCCGCTGGTCGGAGAGACCGGCGCGATCGGCGCCGGATGGGCGCTGTGGGGCGTGGGCACCGTGCTCGGGCTCGTCACCACCGCGTGGATCCCCTACATGATGATCGTCCACCACGAGGTCGGGCAGGAGTCGGCGTTCGGGGGCTGGTTGATGCCGGTCGTACCGCCGATGGTCTCGGCGGCGAACGGTGCGCTGCTGGTGCCGCACACCCCCGCCGGCCTCGCCCCGACGATGCTGGTCGCCTGCTATGCGATGTTCGGCGTCTCGCTGTTCGCGACGCTGGCGATCCTGCCCCAGATCTGGAACAAGCTCGTCGTGCACGGCACCGGCCCGGCCGCGACCGTGCCGACCATGTGGATCGTGCTCGGCCCGCTCGGGCAGTCGGTGACCGCGGCCAACCTGCTCGGCGATCAGGCCGGGGTGCTCGGTGAGCCCTACGCCACGGGCGCGCACGTGTTCGGGATCCTCTACGGCGTCCCCACCTGGGGATTCGCGATGGTCTGGCTGGTGCTGGCCGCGGCGGTCACGATCCGTACCGCGCGACAGAAGCTGCCGTTCGCGCTGACCTGGTGGAGCTTCACCTTCCCCGTCGGCACCTGCGTGACCGGGACCAGCGCGCTCGCCGCGCACCTGCACCTGCCGATGCTGGCCGTGGCCGCGACGGCGCTCTACGCGCTGCTGGTCACCGCCTGGGCGGTCGTCGCGGTCCGCACCGCGCACGGCTCGCTGGTCCGTGGCCACCTGTTGGCACCCGCCTGAACCCGTCCTTCGTCGACGCAGGAGCCGTCATGTACCGCAGACCCGTCACCGTGACCGTCACCGGCGCCGCCGGCCAGATCTCCTACGCCCTGCTGTTCCGCATCGCCTCCGGAGACCTTCTGGGTCCCGACACTCCCGTCCGGCTCAACCTGCTGGAGGTCCCGGCCGCGCTCGCCGCGACCGACGGGGTCGCGATGGAGCTGGAGGACTGCGCCTTCCCCCTGTTGCGCTCGGTCGAGATCACCGACGACCCGATGGTCGCATTCGACGGCTGCTCGGTCGGGCTGCTCGTCGGTGCTCGCCCCCGGGGCAAGGGCATGGAACGGTCGGACCTGCTCGAGGCCAACGGCGCCATCTTCGGTCCCCAGGGGGCCGCGATCAACACCGTCGCCGCCGACGACGTGCGTCTCCTTGTCGTCGGGAACCCGGCCAACACCAACGCACTCATCACCCGAGCGAACGCCCCGGACGTCCCGGCCGACCGCTTCACCTCGATGATGCGGCTCGACCACAACCGGGCGGTGGCACGGCTGGCCGGGCATCTCGGCGTCGGGTCAGGAGAGGTGCGACGGATGGCGGTCTGGGGTAACCACTCCTCCACGCAGTACCCCGACCTGACCCACGCCGAGGTCGACGGAGCCGGCGTGGTCGACCGGCTCGACCCGACCTGGGTGCGAAAGGACTTCATCCCCACCGTCGCCGGCCGTGGCTCTGCGATCATCGACGCCCGTGGTGCATCGTCGGCGGCGTCTGCCGCCAACGCCGCGGTCGACCAGGTCCGTGAGTGGTACGACGGTACCGAGGGGGACGACTGGACGTCTGCGGGAATAGTGTCCGACGGTGCCTACGGCATACCGGAAGGTCTGGTCTGCTCGGTTCCGGTCCGTGCAACCGGCGTTGGCTACGACGTGGTCCGGGACCTCGACGTCGATCCGTTCTCACGGGAGCGGATCGAGGCGACCGTGGCCGAGCTGGTCGCCGAACGTGACGCCGTCCGTGCCGCCGGCCTGATCAGATGACCGGGTGGGCGAGACCGGCCGATCGCGACCTCACCTGTCCGTAGGCTGAGCTGCCCAGCGTCCGGATCGATGGTGCGCACCGCCGACCGCCGGAGTACTCTTACATCTGTAGGCGATGGAGCTCGCCACAACCGCCGACCAGGCTGATGGCTCCTACCCCGGGTCCCACCACGGGTAGGAGCTGGCGATGGCCCACAACCTCTTCGACCCCTCGCCCGCAGACCCGCCACCGCACGGGTTCCGGCTGGACTGGCGTTCCCGGCGGGTGTTGGGGCGCATCGAACGGCACGCCGCCGCCGAGGATCCCCGGTTAGATGATCTGCTCCGCGGCCCGGTGGACCACGCAGCACGTACCGGTCGCCGGGTCGGTCTGACGCTGCTGTGGCTCGGCCTCGCCATGCTGGCGGCTGGGCTCGCCGCGCAGGACGCCGGGCTGACCGCGGGCGGGTGCGTGCTGCTGGTGCTGGCGTGGTTCCCCACGCAGTTTCGGAGTGCACCGTGAAAGCCCACCGTGGTTCGCCCGCGGTTCTTCTTGGTGGTGATTGACTGTGGCACACGGTCCTTCTGCTCGGACGAGTGCCGCGGACCGTTCGAGTTAGGAGCCTGACAGTGACAGGGGAATCGCGGGATCTCACGCTGGACGTCGGTCGCGACGAGCTGGTGATCCGGCGTCGCTACGAGACACTGGGAATCGTCAACGACATCCTCATCGGAATCTGGTTTCTTGTCGGGAGCATCCTGTTCTTCTCCGACTCGACCACCTACACGGGCACGTGGCTCTTCGTCATCGGGAGTGTGGAGCTTTTGATTCGACCGATCATCCGGTTGGCCCGCCACGTCCACCTGAGACGGATCCGGACCCCGATGTCGGTACGGGCCGCTACCGGTCTGCGAAGCGCTCGCAGAGTTGACGCAGAGTGGCGGTGATCCCGCGGCCGTTCCGCTCGACACGGCCGGACCATTCGTACATGCGTGCCGCCCAGGAACGGGAGTAGTCGAACGTCTCGGTGACGACGGTGCCGCCGCCGTCGTACGCGAGCTCCCAGCGCCATGTGTGGCCGAGCGGATGACGCCACTCGATCAGCCGATCCTGCTCGATCGCGACGACCTGGCTGGTGATCCGGTAGGGAATCCCGAGCTGGCGCATATTCACCGAGAACCGGTCCCCGAGACGGAGGTGGGACGGCCCGGAGACGGCGGCGCGCACGGTCCCCGAACCGTCCAGCTCCTCGTGGCGATGTGGGTCGGCCAGCAGCGAGAAGATCTCGCCGGGGTCGGTCGGCACCAGGACGCGGCGTGCGACTCGCCGCCTGCCGTTGTCGACGCTGGTAACAGTGTTCATCCTCGTCCTCCAGGAGCAGTATTCGCCGAACCCACCGTGCTCAGCCAGTTGGGATCGCCGCGGCGGCCGGTCCTTCGGGGACTGACTCGTCCCCGAGGGACTGGGATCTCACGTCCCCGCCGCCGGGCTCGCGAGTCGGCCGACGCTTCGATGGACCGGGCTGTTGGCGGAAAGCAAGGAGCCAGTGTCGTGGCGGGTGCGCTGCGGCTGGCAGACGAGGTCCGGCCCGAGTCCCGGCAGGCCATCGAGGCGCTGTACGTCGCCGGCGCACAGGTCGTCATGGTCGCTGATGGTGCGCGCGCCGTGGCGGACGGGGTCGCCTACGAGCTGGACATCGACCAGGTGCTCGCCGGTGTCACGCCGGGGGCAAGGGCGGCGAGTGTCGCCGAACTGAAGGGCGATGGGCCCCAGGAGCGATGGTTGGTGACGGAGTCAACGACGCTCCGTCCCTCGCGCGGGCCGACGTGGGGATCGCTATCGGCGGGACCGACGTCGCGATCGGGTCCACCGGCGTCGCCCTGGCCTCGTCGGACTGCGCACGGTGATGTGGGGATCGAGCTGTTCCGCGCGTCGTACCGGGAGATGCGCTAGAACCCGTGGTGGGCCGCCAGTGACAACCCTCGCCGCGATCCCTCTCGCCGCCGGGGTGCTCGCGTTGGTCGGGTCGTGCTGCCGGTGGGCATCGGAGAGGTCCGGATGTCGGTCTCGACCGTTGTCGTCGCCGTCAACGCACAAGTCCTGCGTCGGCTGGGTCTCGGCCCCGCTCACAGCGTGGCACGCATTCTGGGGACCGGGGCGCCTGGCTGTCAGCTGCCGCCGATGCTGCGCATCCAGGTCGGTCCCGTGAGGTGGGAGTTGGCCGACGCGGTCGCGTACTCGTCGATGCTCAGCGCGTGGCGGATCGCGGCTGACCTGCTCGCCGTCCAGGATCCCGAGCACAGTGCGTGATCGGCATGTGGACAACTCGCCCCGGCCGCTGGCGCGGCCGGGGCGCTGCGCGTCAGGCTCGTCCCATGCGGTGGCGGGTAGGCGTACTGAGATCAGGTGCAGAGAACATCGACTGGACCGACGAACGGGAAGGGGGCGGCTGGCAGGACGCGCGGGACGAGGCTGTGGAGGCGCTGTGCCGGCGTGCGGAACGGGAGGGGGCGCAGGAGTTCCGGCTGCTTGTGGGGGAGCAGGAGGCGTACTGCTGGCCGGGTGTGACCGAGGCCGGCGAGCTGGACCTGTCCAATGTCCGGGACATCATGCCGAGCCGCTACCGGCGCGGCTGATCGCGCGGGTAGCGTGCATCAACCGTGGTGCGAACTGCTGCCGAACCGCGGAGGTTCCTGCACCTCCTGCAACGACCCCGCGTTGCTGTCGTCGCAGGTCAGAGGTCTATGTGGGAGATCACGGCTGCCTTCCAAACTGGCTACGCGAGTTCGGTTTTCAGCGTCCGCTCCAAGCGCTGAGGAGCACGGTGCCGGCAAGGGGTCGATCCCATGCGCCGAGACTGGCCGGACGGCGGGCCTCCTGCTGGCCCCGATGTCCTCTGCCGCGTGCGGTGGCGTAGTGCTTCTTGGTGCGATGACGGCGACGACGCCACCGGCTCGACCGATGCGGGCGGAGCACACGGACTGCATGCACCGTGGACGTTTCGCGCACCGGCGGGTTCGTCCGGATCGAAGTGATCCGGACGAACGGGCCGTCGCGGCGTCCGGCGAGGCTTCCGTCGGCAGACCGTCTCGACGGCGGCGGCGAGGAGCTGGCCAGCTTGCTCGGCGGTGACCGGGTAGCTGCCGGTCCTAAACCGTTGTACCGCCGTGTCGACCAGCCGCTCGCGCGGGAGGCCTTCGTCGATGCCGTTGCAGGAGTGTACGGCGTCGTCGGCGAGGTCGTCCGGGTCGTCCGGATGCCCAGGGACGACGTCGGCGGCCCGCGCGACGAAGGCGGACTCGGCGGCGCCCAGGTCGTCGCTGTCCGTGATGGCCGCGGTCGTTGTCGGTGCCATGACCGTCGGATCACCTCCTTCGCATCCGGCAAGCGGGATCGTGGCGAGCAGCAGGACGACGGCGAGACAGGAGTGGTCACACCCGGGACAACGACCGCTGGCCGATACTGTGGCTGCTCCGGCCGGTGACTCATCGGAACAGATGATGGATCGCGCGGGCCGCCGGTGTGACCCACCACGTGACCCGCGGACGCTGAGCACAGTGGTCCGAGATGTGCACCGTGGGGCGGTGCGCGAGGACGGATTGCCAGGTCAGAGCACGGTGTGACCGATCCCCACGGACTTGTAAGCGGTAGGTCGTCGGTTCGATCCCGACCTCCGGCTCCACGTCTGACCAGCGGATTCTCGTCGGCGCGGCCGAGCCCGACCGACAGCGTGACATCATTCGTGACGCGAGTCGTGGTTGGTTGCTCGTCATGACGCGAGCGAGCACCGGCAAGCGACGGACGCGCGGGGGAGTCGACACCCTGCCCAGCGGTGCGATTCGCGTGCGCGTTTACGCGGGTGTCGACCCCGTCACCGGCCGGCGGCACTACCTGACCGAGCTCGTCCCGAAGGGGCCGAAGGCCGAGCGGGAAGCGGACGCGGTCCGAAGTCGTCTGCTCGCTGAAGTCGACGAGCGCCGGAACCCGCGCACGAGCGCAACCGTCGACCAGCTCTTGGAGCGCTACATGGAGCAGCTCGACGGCTCGCCGAACACCGAGGTGCTCTACCGCGGCTACATCAAGAACGACATCTCGCCGTTCCTCGGCAAGGTGAAGGCGAGCAGCGTCGATCCCGAGATGCTCGACGCGCTGTACGCCGAACTCCGCCGCTGCCGCCTCCACTGCAAGAAGCAACGCGGGCTCGTCGACCACCGAGTGGCGAAGGAGCACGACTGCGACGAAAGGTGCCGACCCCACCGCTGCAAGCCGTTGGGCCGCTCGACGGTCCGGCACATCCACTTCCTGCTCTCCGGCGCGTTCCGGAAGGCGAAGCGATGGCGTTGGGTGTCGATCAACCCGTGCGAGATGTCGGAGCCGCCGGCCGCGCCTGCCGCGAACCCGCAGCCACCGACACCCGAGGAGGCCGCGCTGATCGTCACGGCGGCGTGGGAAGACCCGGAGTGGGGCACGCTCGTGTGGGCGGCGATGACCACCGGAGCTCGACGAGGCGAGATCTGCGCGATCCGCTGGACGTCCCTGAACCTCGAGGAAGGCCGCGAGTCGGTCTGGCTCCGCTACGCCATCCGCAAGGAGCACGGTGAGCTCGTCGAGGCGGAGCTCAAGACCCACCAGCAGCGCCGCATCGCGCTCGACACCGAGACGGCAATGCTGCTCCGCGAACTCCGGCGGAAGCGTGAGGAGCAGGCGAAGACCCTCGGCTTTGAGTTGCCGCGCGACGGCTTCGTGTTCTCCAACGCCCCGGATGGCGCCACCCACCTCCGCCCGGATGGTGTGACCCAGCGGTACGAGCGGCTCGCGGAGCGCCTGGGCATCAACACGACTATCCACAAGCTCCGCCACTACTCCGCCACGGAGCTGATACTGAGCCTTTGCCAACCTGATCATCCGTTGGCGATCATGAGGGTCTGAACTGCGGCGACGAGCTCGGCGGCCCGGGCCGGGCAGGATCTGATCTTGCGCAGAACCTTCCAGTTCTTCAGCTCGGCG
>NZ_JBEDNP010000035.1:0-15191 GCF_040105315.1 Pseudonocardia tropica | reverse complement strand
GCCGAGCTGAAGAACTGGAAGGTTCTGCGCAAGATCAGATCCTGCCCGGCCCGGGCCGCCGAGCTCGTCGCCGCAGTTCAGACCCTCATGATCGCCAACGGATGATCAGGTTGGCAAAGGCTCACTGGCGACTTCCTCTTTGAACTCTCGATTCGTCGCATGACGGGCGAGTGGGATGCGCCTGTCGCGACGCAGCCGATCGTCGCCGTGGAGCTGTGCGACGACGTTGACCCGTACTACCGGCTCACCCTCGCCGACGGGACCGTCGCCGATGACGTGCGCGGCGACATGCGGGTCGACGTCCTCGCCTGAGCCGGCCCGTCATCCGTCCGGCTGGTCACGCACCAGCCGTGGCGGTAAGCGGGTCGGCCCATCGGGGTCGGCAACGATCTTCGGTCGCCGCCGACCAGACCAGGCCCTCGCGCATCGACACCGTCTCCCCAGGAGGACCCGTCATGACCGCCACCACCCGTGAGCTGATCTCCGCCACCGCAGGCGAGTGGACACTGACCGGGATCGTCAAGGCCGACACCGCATGCCAGTGCTGCACCCGCCGGGTCCGGGCCCGCGCGTTCCAGGTCAACCACCCCGAGTACGGCGAGCTGGAGTTGGGACGTCGCTGCGCGGTCCGGGCGACCGGGTGGAAACAGCCCGAGCGCGGCGCCCGGATTGCGGCGCGGGTCGCCGAGGTGAAGCGCCGTCAGGAGGTCGTCGGGGCGGCGTTCCCGGCCCTGGCCGAGGCGTACCAGGCCGAGGAGGAGCGGGGGCGCCAGGAACAGGCGGCCGGGTTCGAGCCGCGCTACCCGGGCCACGACGTCCGGGGCCGCCGGTTCTACCTGTTCCAGCTCGCGACGACCGAGGACTTCCTCTGGCACGACGAGGCCGCCGAACAATGGCGAGCGTTCGTGGTCGAGCGGCAGCCCGCGTTCGAGAGCACGGCCCACTGAGCCGCCCTCACCCCGCCATCGTCGGAACGAGTGCACAGGCCGCAGCGTCGTTCGTGAACTGCACGGTCCGCTGCGCTCCCCGGCTGCCGCGCGATCACTGCGCTAGCGCTCCGTGATCACTTGCCACTGACCCCTGCTGGGCGCGCTGAGAGCCGTACCCGGCCCCTCGCGGGGATGGTGCTGGCCGCGTCCCGACGGCATCGGCGACGACTTCCCACGGGCGGGGCGAGCGGGAGGCTTTTGGCCGGCGCCGGACAGAGCCGATATGCGCGACGACGTAGGAATGCACCCGAGTCCGCAGCGCCTCGCGGCTTGGCATCGTGGTGGGCGTCGTGCCGGTCGGCCCCGGGTGAGGATCTCTCCTTGCGTCGGCAGCAGGACGGTGCACGAGAACCTGCTCCGCTCAACAGCCCCTCCGCTGGCGCTCCGGCCGCTCCGCAAGCTCCGCGATCGCTATCGCGAGGCTGACCGCTCCACAGAACCTCGTGCAGAGCGCCGTCCTGCCGACGCAAGGAGAGACCCCCACCCTCAGCGGGGACCGCCCTGCCCGACGCCCGAGCTGATCTTCGGCCCTGCCGGGCCGCCCCCTCCCGGGGGGCCAGGGCGCTGCCCTGGACCCGGCCTCGCTGCGGAGAGTCCCCAACCCAAACCCGCAGGTCAAACCCCAAATCAACCCCGAAACCTCTTGCCACCACTCCATGAGCGCTGTAAACTCTAAAATAACAGAGAGCGGATAATAGCGAAGGAGATCACCATGACGGACGCGATGACCAAGGCTCAGATCAGGCAGGCCGAGCGGGAGTTCAGCGCGGCGTGGATGCGCGCCGAGGAGAACGCGGACGAGCGGGCCGCCGCCTACCTGCGGTCCGAGATGCGCCGCGCCGCGCGGCGACTGGTCGCGCTGACCGGGGAGGGAGATATCGACGGGCTCGACCCGGAGCAGGTGCGCGCCGAGTTCCGCGCCTACGACGACGGGCTCGGCCGCCAGACCCCGTCAGGGGCCGATGTGGCAGTCCTGGCTGCCGAGGGGCACCGCGTCACTCTGCAGCTGGCCCGGCTGGAGGCGTGACCCCGCATAACCTCACCATCAAGGAGTTCGCAATGGACACCCTCGCCCGCATCGAGTCGACCCCCACCACCTCTGTCCTGCTCGCCGTACTGCTGCGCCTCCTGCGCAGTATCGGCGGACGTGACGGACACGGGATCGTCGCCGGGATGCCCATGAGTGCCGACGAGCTGCGCGGAGCGTTCCGCGCGATCCGCCCGCACCTGGAGGCCGGTGACCGCCACCGCGCCGAGCTCGCCGCCACGGAAGCCCTGACCCCCGGCTACCGCACCTTCCACAACGCCGGAGCGCGGGACACCGCACGAGACGAGGGCAACCGACTCGTCGCGGCCGTTCTGGACGCGGTCACCGACCTCAGCAACCGCTGAACATCGACACGAGAGGAACCACCATGAACCAGCAGACCGCGGGCAACGAGGGCCTCGCGCATCTGGCGTGGGTCTTCGGCAACGGCTGGACAGCCAGCGACGTCGGTCCGGCGATGTCCTGCATGGAAGCCGACGCGATCACGGCCGCGCTCGCCCGGGCCCGCTACATCGACGAAGCCGAGGTCTGGCTGCGCGGGCACGCCGCAGCCGACAACGAGGAGCAGGACACCCACTGGGGCATGCCCCAGGAGGCACTGCGCGACTACGTGCTGATGCTGGCCGGGGAAGCCACGATCGTGGACGTCCTGCGCCAGGCGCTGGTGAGCATGCCGTCAGCCCAGGAGCGCGAACTGCGCGAGACCTTCCCCAAGATCACCAGCAAGCTCGACGGGGTCACGGCCGGGCAGATCGAACCGGGCGCCCTGGTAGGTGCACTGCACTGGGTGTACCCACCGGCCCGATCCTGGAGCGCGGCCGAGGACGTAATGGAGCAGGTGCTGACGTGAGTACCGACCTGGACCACCTGAAGCAGCTGGTCGCGCAGTACGCGCAGGCCCGCGCCGAGCTGATCGAGCACCCCAGCTACGAAGCCGGATGTGCACCGGACCGCCTTCTGCACCGCCGTGACGATGTCGCGATCGAGGTGGCCGATGCCGTCGTGGCGCAGCAGCTCCCACAGATCGCCGGGGAACTCGACGTCGACACGGCAGTGGCTGCGGCCGTGGCGTGGTTCCGGGACGTCCCAGAGCGAATGCGGGATCTGGACGATGTCGACAACCGCAGCGCCGCGATCACGATCCTGCGCCAAGTGCTGTAAAAACTAAACCAGTAGGGGCGGCGCGGCGTGGAGCCGCACCGCACCTCCCCGGCCAGCGGCCGGACAGAGAGCAGGAGCGATAGATGAACAACGTGCACTGGGCCCCGGCCACCGGTCGGGTCCGCACCTTGGGGTGCGACGAAGCGACCGAGGCACTGCGCCCGGCCGAGGAACTCGGACTCGACGAGGCAGTCCTGGTCATTGGGGACGACGACGATATCGCCGTGCACGGCACGAAGGACGAGCTTCAGGCAATGCTCACGCGACTGCAGGACCAGGTCGAGCAAATCACCCTCGCGGCCGCCCCGCGCGGAGAGCAGGTCGAGTACGTCGAAGAGGCGTGGGACGAGGTGCACGGTTCGCGCTTCGACCCGGTCTGCCCCTGCGGCAACGAACCAGCCGGGAGCGGGTTCTACTTCGCTGACCGCGACGGCACCGCTCATAGCTTCGACGACCCGCCCGAGGGCTGGCGGGACCATCAGACGATGGGCTGCCCGGAGTGCGGCAGGTTCTTCCGGCAGGTCGAGCACGACGAGCGCGGCTACCCGGTCGCCGGCTTCCGTCCGGTGGACCGAAGCGTCGACATCGCCTACGCAGCCAGCTACGCGCCCGGCCAGGAAAAATCGCAGGTCAATGGTGGTAGGGGGTAGCGAACCACCAGGAAGCGCTGTAAAATCTAAAGTATTGGAAGCGTACGGCATGCGAGTCCAACAACCACCGCGAACCGAACGACCGAAGGAGTCCGAGATGACCACGACGCCCCGCAACCCCGAGTCGGGCGGCATGTCCGCCATCAGCGCCGCGATCCGCGGAGCTCTGCATGGGCCCGTGCGCGAGCGGGTCGGGACCGACCCGGTCACCGCGGTGCTGAACGAGCACCGGGCCCAGCCGTGCCGGGGGGTCGACCAGCCGTGCGGAGCCCCCGCCGGGCAGCCGTGCGAGCCGTCGTGCTCGTCCTGGGAGCTCGTGCGCCGCGCCGTGCCGTGCGAGGGCGCCGACGACCTGTGTGGCGCTCCCGCCGGGCAGCTCTGCCAGCCGTGGTGCCCGTCCTGGGCCACCGACCCCGCGTGACCGACCGCAGCCCGGGGCCCGCCGCGCGGCGGGCCCCGGGGCCGGGCCCGACAGCAGAAGGAGCGGAGATGACGAACGAGACGCAGCCCGCACCGGCAACCGGTGAGCGGGACACGCTCGGGGAGCGGGGACGGCGGGCGTTGGAGGCCGCAGCGGCAGGGCTGTACGTGTTCCCGCTGTACCCGGGCACGAAGAACATGCCCGCGGTGAAGGACTGGGAGAACGAGGCCACCCGTGACCCGCAGAAGATCATGCAGTGGTGGGCGAAGCGGCCCTACAACTTGGCCATCGCGACCCACCCCTCACGGCTCGTGGTCGTCGACCTCGACCCGGCGAAGCCCGGGGCCCCGGAGCTGGCCGAGCCGTATGAGGGGTGCAAGCACGGCCTGCAGGTGTTTCAGCGGATGGCCGACGCAGCCGGGGAGAGGTTCCCGCTGGACACCTACCGGGTTCAGAGCCCGCGGAAGGGCGTTCATCTCTATTTCCGCGCGCCGGATGACGTCGAGCTGCGCAACTCGGAGAGCCGCCTCGCGCCGCTGCTGGACGTCCGAGCGGGGGGCGGTTACATCGTTGCCGCGACCTCCCGGCGTAGTGACGGGGTCTACCGGGCGCAGAACAGCCGACCGATCGCGCCGCTGCCGCGCTGGCTGCTCGACGCCATGTGCGCCGCGCGCCCTGCACCGCAGCCGGAGCCGATCCCGGTGCCGCGCGCAGCCCATGCGGGCACGTCGGCAACGCGAGGCAAGCGCGTTCAGGCCTACGTCGACCGGATCGTCGAGGCCGAGCTGGACAAGCTGAAGACGGTGCCGAAGGGCGTGGGCAGGCGGCACAAGGCGCGACGCGACGCCGCGTTGAAGGTGGGCAACCTCGTGGGCGGGGAACACCTCACGCGGGCCGACGCTCTCGCCCGACTGCTCGAGGTGGCGCTCACCCACGTCGGCACGACCACGGACTCCGCCGGTCGGGTCCGCAGCATCACGACCGCCCAGGAAGTCACGACCACCATCGAGAACGGGCTCGACTACGGCATGAAGCGCCCTCGCGTCATCACCGAGGCCGAGCTGCAGGACCGACGATGAACGCCCCCGCCGACCCGGTGCCCGCCCGGCCGCACGCCGGCGGGCACCGGATGGCCGGCGGGAGCAGCCGGCCCCGGACGCGGTGGGAGCCGGTCCCGTCCCGGCCCCGTGGGTCGGGCCCGGTGTCGTGCGAGTGCGGCCGCCACCGCGACCGCTGTCGCTTCGGTCGCCCGCATCGGTGGTGTGCGCCGTGGATGGCTCACGGCCAGGTGCTGCGCTCGATGACGACGGACTACTGCGACCTGTGCGGGGCGGTCTGCACCGGCGAGGAGGAGTGATGACGCGGCCTAGGATCGTGCTGGTGTCACCCGCACGACAGGCCAGCCCCCGCACGCCCGACCGCTTCGAGCGCGACGGGCGCGTGCTCGTCACGCGCGCCGCGCTCTGCGAGGAGTTCGGGATCGGCGAGTCGACCGCGCGGACCTGGTGGCGGGACCGGGACACGAACGACCATCCCGAGCCGGTGTATCGGGAAGGCCGCCGCCAGTGGTGGGACCTGGAGGCGATGCGCGCGTTCGTCGACACGGTCCGGAACGCAGCCGCGCGGCGCGAGCAGCCACCGGCGACGATCGAGCACGAGGGGCGCACCCTGATCAACCGGCCCGGGATGGCCGAGCGCTATCACCTGGACGCGCAATGGCTCGCCGTGCTGTACCACCAGCGAGCCGACAACGGGCATCCCGAGCCGGTGCGGCGCTTCGAGCGGTTCCTCTACTTCGACCTCGAGGAGACCGACGCGTGGAACGACGAGCGCGAGGCAGCCAAGCGTCGCTCGCTGACACCGGTGGACTACACCGGCGAGCCCGACGAGCTCGTCGACATCACCGA
The DNA here is from genome assembly GCF_040105315.1 of Pseudonocardia tropica. NCBI lineage: Bacteria > Bacillati > Actinomycetota > Actinomycetes > Pseudonocardiales > Pseudonocardiaceae > Pseudonocardia > Pseudonocardia tropica. The sequence goes on along the minus strand of NZ_JBEDNP010000035.1, from coordinate 9,015 downwards.
GGCGACCCGGGTGCTCGGCTACCGCAACGAGTCGACGATCCGCAGCTTCCTGTCGCGCAACCGTGACTACTTCCCGGCGCCCGAGCAGACCGATGCCGACGGCCGGGCCCTCTGGCACCGACGCGCGTTGTGGGAGTTCGGCGACCGGCGGAGCCGCCCCGGCCGGGCCGGACACGCCAAGACCGGTGACTGAGCTGGCCACCAGGCCGACGCGTCGTTCGTGAACTGCACGGGTCGCTGCGCTCCCCGGCTGCCGCGCGATCACTGCGCTAGCGCTCCGTGATCACTTGCCGCTGACCCCCGCTGGGCGCGCTGGCAGCCGTACCTGGCCCCTCGCGGGGATGGTGCTGGCCGCGTCCCGGCGGCATCGGCGACCGCCCAGGTCGAGAGCCTGAACGAGCTAGACACACCGAAGGCGCCGTACGCATCCGCGTACGGCGCCTTCGTGCTGCGCGCGTGTGCCGGCCGCCTGGTTACCGACGATGCGGCGGAGGACGGTTCAGGACGGTTGAGTGTGGGCGGCGTCGAGGTCCGTCGGCTCCGGGGTGGGAGCAGCGGAGTCGTGGGCGCTGTAGTCATCGTCGCGGTCGGTGGGCGTGGCGCTGCTCGTGCTGCCGTCGTGGTCCGTGCGACGGGGCGTCGTACGCAGGGCAGCGCCGGCGGGTTGCGTGCCGCACCCGATCTCCTCCAGCTCGGCCGGGCTCCACCCGGCGTCGCGCGCATCGCGGTAGCCGTCGGCGTAGGCCTCCTGCTTGGTCCGCCAGCGCTCCCGCGCGGCGTCGAACTCCGCGCGTGCGTTGTCCACCTCGACCCCCAGCTCGGCGAGCTTGATGATGGGCCGCATCCGTGCCTGCAGAAGATCCTGGGCCGCCTTACGAGCCTGCGTCTTGGCCTGCGCCGTCGCCCCGCGCGTGTTCATAGGGCGGACTGTACCGCGATGTGTATCAATCCCGCGATGCACTCTGATACACGCTGGTACTCGCGACTGCGCGCGAAGCGCGCCGCCATGAGGCCGCACCGCGCGACGCGCGCGACCGCACGCCCGACGGGGCGCCGGGGTCCCGCCGATTTCGAGCCGCCGCACGCGTCGCCCCTCAAATCGGCGGAGCAAGTTAGGTGTTTTCCTAAGGAAAACACCGATGTGAGGCTGGCGTGTGAGATCGTCGGCGTCGGGTCCGGGTGATCTCGGCCCGCCACGTCCGGTCCTGCCGGCGCCACGCCAACCCGAGGGGAGGGATCTTCGATGACCCGGACTCGACGCCCTCGTGCCGAGGGCGGACGGCCGCACACCACGACCGTGTCGTTCTCCGAGTCGGAGTGGGCGGCGATCGAAGCGGCGGCGGCCCGGGCGGCGATGGCCCCGGGTGCGTGGGTGGGGGACTCGGCGGCCCGGGCTGCGGAGCTGCCCGACCCGGTGGTGCCCGGTGCGCGGGTCTCGGCAGGTTCGGCCGGCTCGCGGATGCAGAGGCTGATGGGGCTGCGCTCGGAGCTGATGGAGGACCGCCGGGTGCTGCGCAACATCGGGGGGAACCTCAACGACATCGCGAGGGTCGCGAACACCGATGGGGCGCTCGAGTCGACCGTCGGTCAGGTCGCGCAGATGGTGGCACGGGCGGTCGAGCGGATCGACCGCACGGTCACTGAGGTCGATCAGCAGGTGACCGAGGCGATGCCGCAGGCGCGGCGGAGCAGGAGCCGGCGGTGATCGCAAAGATCAGCCGCGGGTGGCGCGCTGAGGGGCTGATCCGCTACCTGATGGGCCCGGGGCGGTTCAACGAGCACACCGGGCAGCGGGTCGTGGCTACCTGGGACGGGGCACCCGAGACGCATCAGCCCGCGCAGGCTGCGGACGGCTCGTTCGATGTGCGCGCCCTGGTCGACGATCTCAGCGCGCCGGCGGTCGGGGCCGGGGTGGGTCTGCGTGAGCCGGTGGTGGAGCAGGGCAAGCGGATGCGGCAGGGCCCGGTCTGGCACTGCTCACTGCGCAACTCACCGGAGGATCCGGTGCTGAGCGACGAGCAGTGGGCGCGGGTGGTCGAGGATCTGCTGGACCGGACGGGGATCGCACAGCGCGGGGATCCGGACGGTTGTCGATGGGTCGCGATCCGGCATGACGACGACCACGTGCACGTCGCGGCGGTGCTGGTGCGTCAGGAGTCGGGGAAGCGGGTGTACCCGTACCGGGACTTCGTCCGGGCTCGGGAGACGTGCCAAGCCGCGGAGGCGGAGTTGGGGCTGGCGGCAACGGCGGGCGCCGACCGGAGCTCGGTGACCGGGCCGTCGCAGGCCGAGCAGGAGAAGGCGGCCCGACGGGAGCTGGACGAGTCCTCGCGGGAGTGGCTGCGGCGGACGGCACGGGTCGCGGCGGTGCAGGCACGCGACCCGGAAGCGTTCGTGGCGGCGCTGGGAGAGCTGGGTGTGCTGGTCCGGCCGCGCTACGGGCCGCCGGAACAGGACCCGGAGTCGGGGGAGCAGCACGCCCCGATGGTCGGGTACTCCGTGGCGGCGCCGGGTGATGTCACACGGGCTGGTCAGCCGGTGTGGTTCTCCGGGCGCACGCTGGCCCGGGACCTCTCGCTGCCGAACCTGGTGCTGCGGTGGGACTCGGCGCCCGCACCGGTGCCGGTGTCCGGCGCAGCGGAGGAGACGCACCGGGCGACGGTGAGCCCGCGGGAGCGCGCGGCCGCGATCGACGATGCGGTCTCGACGATGGAACACGCCACGGCCACCCTCGCCGCCGGCGAGACCGGGGCGAGCGCGGACGGGGTCGCACACGCGGCCGGCGACATGCTCGCCGCGGTGGGCGCGGTGACCGGCCGCCAGGACCAGGGCGAGCGAGTGCGCCGGGACGCGGGCAACGACCTGGACCGGGCGACCCGGGTACCGGGCCAGGTCCTGCCGTCGCGGTGGTCGCCGGTGGCGAAGGCACTGCGACAGTCGGCGTGGCGGCTGGCCGCGACGCGGACCGTGAGCCGCCACGGCGCGGGCGACGGGGCCCGGCTGGTGCTGGCGCTGGCAGCGCTGGTCGCCGAGATCGCCGCACTGCGGGAGACACAGGCGCGCCTTGCCCAGGCGCAGGCCGCGCAGCGCAGCTGCACCGCGCTGCGCAGTTCGGCTCAGGCCACCTCGGCGCGGACGACGTCGAACGGCCCGGGCCGGGGCCAGACGAAGACCACGCGCCGTCAGCGGCCGCAGCAGCCCCCGCCGGGGCCGGCCCGGGCTCCGCAGGCTCGGCGGCAGGAGAACCAGACGCGAGGGAGAGGCCGATGACGGGTCAGATCGACCAGGACGTTCCTCTGCTGAGCCCTGGGCGGGAGCAGGTCCAGGCCTGGACGCAGCTGATGCTGGTGACGGCCAACGCGTTGCGGCAGCGCCGGATGGAACTGGGTCAGGCCGCCTGGAGTCAGCAGCGTGCGGCTGCCCGCACGGCGCAGCAGTACGCCAACGACCTCGACCCCCGGGTCCGCGCGATGGCCGCGGCCGACGAGGCAGCCTTCCGCGAGAGCAGCGCGAACGGAGCGGAAGGATTCGAGCACAGGACCAGCAGCGAACCGCAGTTCGGCTGGACGGTGCACACCACGGCCGGGCCCATGCCGGAGAACTCGCCGTCGGGCACGCGCGGAGCGTGGGGGCTGTGGGCGCACGGCTCGTACCACGAGAAGTCGCTGTCGGTGTTCGTGGTCGTCCCCGACCGGGAGTCCGCGCTGCGGCTGCAGGATGAGGTGACCCGCGGCGAGCAGCGCACGCTCAAGTCGCTCGGCGAGCTCGGTACCTACGGCTTCCTGCGCGCCGAGCACGCCCGCACCGAGGTGCGTGAGGACGAGGTGCAGCTGCGTGAGCGGCTGGCCCATGGCCTGCACACGGCGTGGGCGCACGACCCTGGCCTCGTTGCGGGGGTACTTCGCCCCCGCCGCGATGAGAACGATGTCGACTACTCCTCGATCGACCAGCTGGCTCACGAGCTGAGTCGTCTGGAGGACCGCGGCTACGCGATCGAGGACGTCCTCGGTCGGCTCGATACCGGTGCGATCCGTGCCTGGTACGACCAGCAGGACCAGGAGCTGTGCAACCTCGCGGGCTACACGAGCAGTCTGGTGTCGCAGGTGGCCGACCGGCTACAGGTGGTCGATGCCGTACAGGTCGACCCGGTCGTCGCCCGCGAGGTCGACCAGGCGCTCGCGCAGGGACTGCACGAGGCCGGTGTGGAGGCCGACCGGGTGTACCGCAGCCGCAATTTCGGGCAGGTGCAGGCGCAGCTGACCGACCTGCGGTCCGACGGCCATGACCTCACCCCCCTGTTGGCGGGCCTTCCTGGCAAGAAGATCAACGCGGCCGGTGACCCCGCCGCGTACCTGCGTGCGGTGCTGGAGAAGCGGGCGCGCTCGTCGCGGCCGACCGAGGCGACAGCTGAGCCGGGACGGGCGGCGGCCGAAGCGGAGACCGGGGTGTATCGGACGGGGCCCGACCTGGGGCCGGCCGAGCGGATGATGCGCCGCTACCTCGCGCCGGAGACCGCGGACTCGGTGATCGGGTGCCGCGCCTGGCCGGGACTGGCCAAGCAGCTGCTGGCGTGGAAGGAGCAGGGTGCCCCGGTCGCGGAGGAGCTTGCGCGGCTGCCGGAGGACCGAATCCGCAGCGCCGTCACCCCTGCTGGCTATTTGAAGACGTTGCTGCGGCGGGGGGTCGACTTCCGGGAGAACGAGGCCCGCAGGGCGGGCGAGGTGTCGGGTCAGGAACGCGATGCCCAGCACGCGGCGCGGCTCAGGAACCTCACTGAGGTGGTCGACGAGCCGCACCGGTCGGGTCCGGTCACCGAGGCCGTCCGGGACGGTGTGCCCCCGTCGCCGTTCGAGGTCCGCGAGCTCGATCCGACCAACGCCGTCGAGCGCACCGCGCTGGAGATGTCGCGAGGCGCCGGCACGGTCGAGGACGACGCGTACATCGCGGAGATTCTCGCTGCGCCGGACCCGGGAGAGGTCTGGAGCAAGTTCAACCGGGCTGCCGAGGCGCGGGGTCGCGCGGCCGATGCTGAGGAACAGGCCGCCGCGCATGCACGGACGCCGGATGACCTGGACACCCGGCCGCGTGAGGACCTCATCGGGCAGGACGAGGCCGGCATCGACCGGCGCCGAGCCGACCGCGAGAGTGCGATCGCCCATGCCGAGGAGTCCGGCGTGCCGACCGCGGCGGCGCTGCGCGCCGAGGTCGCCCACCGCCCCCCGACCACCGAGCCCGGCGCGGCGGTGCGTTCGGAGACCCGGCAGGTCTCGTCGCCTCCGCAGCCGGCGCCGACTCGGCAGGCGACGCGCGCCCCGCGCCCACGTCGCTGAACCCAGCCGACACAGCGAGGTGGGCGCCGTCGACGGCGCCGACCCAGCCATCAGGGGAAGGAGAGCAGGGTGAGTGGGGTCGCCGCGGCTGCTGGGCTGCACAGCGCCGGTGCGTGGCTGTTCCCTGCGATCGCGGCCACCGCAGTGGCCATCGTGGTGTCGGGGTTCGTCGCACTACGCCCACGAGGGCGGGCGGATGTCCCTCTGGGGGCACCGGTCCAGGGGGGTGACACCAGTGCTCTGGGCATTGGCCCGTCGAACAGGATCGACGACTGTGCGGCCCGGCTCACCGGCGAGGACCTGGTTGCTGCGTTCGCAGCCCTCGAGGAGCTCGGCGCGATCGCCCAGCGGGATGGGGCCAGCTCGGCGGCGGTGATCGCCGTGTGGTGCGAACTCCTGCGGGCAGCGCCGGCGGGGCGAGACGAGCGTGTGGCCCGGGCGGTGCAGCAGCGGCTGTGTACTCACCTCAAGCGGGTCGCCCGCGACCGGAACCGGCGTGCCACCCTGCACCTCGATCTCAGCGATGCCCAGCTCCACGACCTGGACCTCGACGGAATCGCACTCGGAGGACTGAGCCTGGCCCGCGCGCGGCTGACGGGCACGACGCGGCTTGCGCTGCGTTCCTGGAACGGACTCGACGCCAGTGAGGCGTACTTCGGCGGCGACCTGCTCGCCATCGACCTCGGGGTGGAGCGCCAGCTGTCGCTACGTGGCGCGCTGATCGAAGGCGTACTCGACCTGCAGGAAGCCGCGGTGTTCGGTGAGCTGGACATGTCGGGGAGCGAAGTCGCCCAGCACACCAACCTGCGCGATCTGGTCGGGAGTGGCGGGCTGCGCCTACAGAGCACCGCGGGCGCGGCACTGTTCGCGGGAGCGGTCGACCTGTCCCGGGCGATCGCCGACCCGGTCGTCCTCGACGGTGACGAGTTCACCGGCGGGGTGACGCTCAGGCCGCCCGGTGTCGAGCGCTCCACGGCGCTCCTCGGTGACGAGGACGACCTGGCCGATCAGGTGCGCGAGGCACTCGAGACGCCTCTACGCGAATGACTCCCTGGCCCCACCAGGGCAGCCGTTCTAGTCCACACGCAGGCGGCCCGATCGCGTGAGGCTGTCGATGTAGGCAGGCCAGTCGCGGTCGAGCGCGCCTTGCAGGTTCTTCTTGAGCTCGGCGTACTCGGAGGGGTCGACGGTGCGGCCGGCCGGATTCTCCGGCGAGTGGGTGATCGTCTGAGCGTTCCCGGCAGTGCAGAGCAGCATGTGCGCGTACTGCGTGAGGCTCATGAACAGGGTCGGGGTCGGGACCTCGATCAGTTCGCTCAGCGCCGTGTCGAAGTCAGGGACGCCGATCTCGGCCCAGTTCGCCTGCGCCCGGCGCAGGAACCCGGTCAGCTCGGACAGGAAGATGACGCGCATGCCGTGTTTGCGGTGGAGACCGATGGCGAAGTCGAGGATGGCCTGAACGGGCCGCGACTGCGCCTCACGCGGGATGAACGTCGGCGCGATCGCCTGGGCGCATTCCTCGGTGTCGTTGCGGGACCCGTCCGGCCAGGGCAGGCCCAGGACGAGCCAGAACGGGGGATTGTTGATGTTCGCCACGGACGTACTCACTTTCTCGTAGGGGGTGCACACCGGGAAGCTCCCGCTGCGTACGGACGAGGCGACGAGCGCGGTGCGCGTCACGCTGCGGTGGGGTTCGTCGCGCGGACGGCTCCGATGAACTCCCCCGCGTAGTAGGAGTTGGACCAGATGTCGGGCTCGACCTTGACCACGTCTCCGCTCTCGGGGGCGTGCAGCATCTGCCCGTTGCCCAGGTAGAGGCCGACGTGGTGGATGCCGCCGGGCTGGCCGTTGGAGGAGAACAGCACCATGTCGCCGGGCTGGATCGCGGCCTGGTCGGTGATCGCGGGCTGGAAGGAGTTCCAGATGGCCTGGGTCTGGTGGGGCACGCCGATGCCGATCTCGGCGAAGGCGTAGACCATGAGCCCGGAGCAGTCGAACCCGCCGCCGGTCGGCCCGTTGGCGTCACCGCCGCCCCACACGTAGGGCTGGCCCTGTTGGGACATGGCGCGGTCGACGACGCGCTGGATCTGCGGATCGGCGGCCGGCACAGGGCCGGTCTCGGGGCCGCACTCGACCCCTTCCAGCGCCCCGGCCAGCGTGGCGGCCGACTGCTCCCACTTGGCGTAGGCGTCGGGGAACGCGCTGACCTGGACCAGCTGGGCGGCCCGGGTGACGGGCAGCGATTCCCACCCGGGTACCTGCAGGAGCGCGTCGTAGAACAGGCGGGCGGACTGGCGCGGGTCCATGCGGGTGGCGACGTCGCCCCACCCTGCCTCGCGCTGCTGGAACAGCCCGACCGAGTCGTGGTCGCTGCCGACGCCTTGGTTGGGCAGTTCGAGCGACTCGGGGACGTTGGAGTTGGCCAGGTTCTTCAGGTTCGACTCCTGCATCGCGGTCGCCAAGGCGACGACCCACCCGTGCTGCGGGACGCCCATCTCGACGCCGGTGGCAACGATCAGGCCGGCGTTGCTGACCTGCTCGGGGCCGATCCCCTCGACTAACTGCGCCGGATCGGCTCCCGGTGGGGCGCACACGACACCGGGGAGGCCAGGGGTGGGTCGGCCGGCGCCGCTACCTGCCACGGCCACGATCAGGAGGAACCCGAGAAACAGGACCAGACCGAGCGCGATGGCCCCGCTGGTCGCAGCTGCACGCACCAGCAAAACGTATCATTCGCGTGCTTCAAGTTGATACGTATCGTGGTCACGTCGTCGCTTGCTGTCGAGTAGCGGCGACGCATGATCGGGAGCTGTCTACGATGACGCTGGGCGTTGGCGTGACTCGATCAACTCGATGTAGCGCCACAGAGAGCCGATGTACTCGGACACCCGAGCTTCGGGCTCCGGGCCGGTGCCGTCCCAGGGATGCATGAGGTCGACGCTTTCGCCTGCATAGTCTTGTGCGTGGGCGAGTAGTTCGCGGCCGCCGAGTTCGAGCAGGCGGCTTTCGGCGATATCTTGGAGGAAATCACCGTTGTAGTAGTCCTCCGGCTCGTTCATTGCGCCAGCGTAGCCGAGCCCGATGCTGTGCCCGCCACATTCTGTATGGCGGGCACAGCTGCGCATCCGGCCGCGGTCAGGCGTTCTTGTGGAACGCGTCGAGGACGTTCTGCGGGATGCGTCCACGGTCGGACACGGAGATGCCCTGCTTGCGCGCCCAGGCACGGATCGCCTGGTTCTGCTCACGGTTGACCGTGGCCGTCGGCCGCGCGCCAGCGGTCTCCTCCCGGCGCTGTCCACGGCGGAGCTGGGCCGAGTGCCGTCGGGCGGCGGAGACGTAATCGGCCAGGACCCCACGGAGTTTGCTCGCGTGAGCGGAGGTGAGGTCGATTTCGTACTGCTTCCCGTCGAGGGCGAACTCGACCGTCTCATCGGCGGAGCTGCCGTCGAGATCGTCGACGAGTCGGACGGTCAACACCTGGGCCACGTCATGAACCTCTCTTCATTGTGGGAAACGGAGTCGACTGCACCGGGGCGCTCTCGTCGATTCCTGGTCGGGATTGAACCTTTCCCAGTAGGGATTTGATCATGTGGTGTGGCCGTGTTCGATGTGGAGCAGCACGAGCGCGGCGGCGGTGATGGCGCCGATGCGCCAGGGGCAGAGGCTGACCCGGCGCAGCGCTTTG
>NZ_JBEDNP010000034.1:0-16729 GCF_040105315.1 Pseudonocardia tropica | reverse complement strand
TGCCGGCGTGCTTCACGGACCATGCGCTGGGCGCGCTCGCGCATCTCGTCGCTGAACTTCCTCGGTGCCGGCACGATCTCCACCTTCCCGTGGGATCAGAGCCTCCACCACATCCGGGGCGCTTCAGCCCGAGTCCGGGCACGCTTCCCGCGCACACCTGCCAGCGAACTGGTCCTGCTGCCGTCCCCACTCAAGAACCATGATGGGCGCCGCCCGATCACGATCTACTACCTGCGCGACAACCACCGCCGCTGGGCCAATTCGCTGCCCGAGCTCCCCGCGCTGGCTGCCGAGATCGTTGACGGACACACCCGAACCCGGGCGCTGCCGTTCCCGCGCGAGCGGATCCAGCCCTACTCCTGGCGCCACACCTACGCTCAACGCCACGCCGACGCCGGTATCGCCGTCGACGTGCTGTGCGAGCTGATGGACCACACCAGCATGGCCACCACCCAGGGCTACTACCGCGTCTCCGAGACTCGTCGCCGAGACGCCGTCGACCGCGTCACCGCCCTGCAATTCGACCGCCACGGACACCGCACCTGGCACCACGCCAGCGCGCTACTCGAGTCCGAACGCGCTCGGCGCGCCGTCGGCGAGGTCGCCGTGCCGTATGGCATCTGCACTGAACCGACCAATGTCGCCGCCGGCGGCGACGACTGCCCCGTCCGGTTCCGCTGCGTGGGCTGCGACCACTTCCGCACCGACGCCTCCTACCTCCCCGACCTCGAGGCCTACCTGGCCGATCTGCTGCGCAACCGCGAGCGACTCGCGTGCTTGACGAGTGCCGACAGCTGGGCCATCAGCGAGGCGACCCCCTCAGATGCCGAGATCACCAGGATCCGCGCCCTCATCAGCCAGATCACCCACCAGCTCGGCGATCTCGGTGAGCGCGAACAGGCAGCGCTACGCGATGCGGTCACCGTCGTGCGGCGGGCCCGCGGTGCCACTGTCGGTCTCGGGATGCCGACCATCCGCCACAGCCAGACTTCGCTCGCGGGAATAAGCCATGGCGACTGAAAGCTCAGTCGGACTTCCAGCGCGCCCGGGCGACGCGGCGCAGCGGCGGCATCGGCGCGTGGCCTCGGTGATCGCCCAAGCGGCCGAGGGCCAGCTCGACGCGTCGGTCTCTGCGATCGCCCGTAGAGCCGGGGTGCACCGAAGCTACGTCTACCGTCATCCCGATCTTGTTCAGCTGCTTCGTGAGATCAGCACCCGTGGTCCCGAGCCTGGCCAGAGCCCTGCCGACCGGGTCACCGAGGCGTCTCTGCGGGCCGATCTCGCTCACTGCCAGGATCGTGCACGACGGGCCGGTGTGCGGGTACGTGAGCTGGAGGCGCGCTTGTCTCGACAGCTGGGTCACCAGATCTGGCAGGTCTCCGGACTCGGCGCTGGCCCGGATATAGAGGCGGTCGAGCGTGAACGGGACGCGCTGGTCCAGCGCGTGGCCGATCTGGTCGTGGCGCTGCGCGAGCGCACCGACGAGCTCGACGCTGCTCGAGCGGTGAACCGCCGCCTGGTCGCGGAACTCAACAACGCACCGCGACCACCGTCAGAGGAGCCGGACTCGTCCTGAGGCGGAGCCACAGGGTCACAGGGCGTGCTGATGCGCGGCGGCTCTCGGCCGACGCGCTGGTCTCCCGATGATTCGCTCGACGCACTGGCGCGCAGTGCGGCCGGCTCCGACGAGGGTGGCGGAGGCGGACCCGGTCCAGTCGCCGTAGCCGAGGAGATGCAGTCGCGGCTCGTCGAGGCTCTGGGTGTCGTTCGTAGTTCTCGGGAGGCTCCGAGCGTCCAGGGGCAGCCCGAGTGGTGCGAGGTGGGCGAGGTCGGGGCGGAATCCGGTGCACCAGATGATGACGTCGAGTTCTGTCCTGCTGCCGTCGTCCCACACCACTCCGGTAGGTGTCATGCGGTCGAACATCGGTAGTGCGTGCAGTGCGCCACGGGCGCGGGCGTCCTGGACGATGGGGACCATGACGATGTCGCCGAGGGCGGCGATTCCGCCGTGGTCGGGTAGTCCTTGGCGTCGGGTGATTTCGCGCTGGCTGGCGAGGTCGAACAGGACGCGACCGTCGACGTCGTCGGGTAGGTAGCGGGGTTCGGCGAGGGTGAACCAGTGGGTGGTGGCGACGGTGGAGACTTCGGCCAGGATCTGGGCTGCGGAGTTCGCGGCGCCGACGACACCAACGTGCTGGCCACGGAAGGGCTCGGCGTGGTGGTAGCCGACGGCGTGTAGTTGGCGGCCGGTGAATGTGCTGCGGTCAGGCAGGTCAGGAACGTGGGGGCGGCGCCAGGTTCCGGTGGCGCTGATGACCGCGGACGCGTCCCATTGGCCCTTGGGGCCGCTGACCACGAGACGGTCGTCGTGGGCGTGCACTGCGGTGACCTCGACGGGGCGTTGGACGTCGAGGTCATAGCGCTGTTCGTAGCGGGTCAGGTAATCGCGGACGTGCCCGGCGGTGGGGAACGGTTCGCCGGGTTGGGCGGGCATGGGCCAGCCGGGCAGAGTGCTGTGGGTGGCGGGTGAGAACAGCCGCAGCGAGTCCCAGCCGTGGCGCCAGGCGCCTCCGGGACCAGTCTGAGCGTCGAGGATGACGAATCGGGCGCCCGCGCGTCGCAGGTAGTAGCCAGCGGCGAGCCCGGCCTGCCCGCCGCCGATGACGACGACGGGCAGGTCGTTCGGGGCACGACCGGTGGAGGTGCCGTGCTCGGTCATCGGGCTCGATAGGGCCCAACGAGTTCGGTGAGGAGAGACTCGACGCGGGCGGCGATGTCGTCTCGGACCAGGCGCATGCGTTCGATCCCTTCGATACCGCGCTGGGAGGGCTCATCGGTGTCCCAGTTGCGGACCTCGGTGTCGCCGCCGTCGATGTGGGCCTCGGATCCGAGGGTCACCACCAGGTCGACGTGCTTGAGCAGTTCGGGGTCGATCGCGGTCGGGGTCTGCCCGCTCATGTCCGCGCCGACTTCCGCGAGGACCTGCGTGGACAGGGCATTGACCTTCTCACCGGGAGCGGTGCCGGCGGAGTGGACGCGGACACGGTCACCGGCCTGGGCACGCATCAGGCCGGCAGCCATCTGGGACTTGCCGCCGTTGCGCACACACACGAACAGCACCGAGGGCGTGTCGGTCACGACGTGGCCGCCTGGGTGGGGGTGCCGGTCAGCTCGGCGAGCAGCGCACGGACGCGGTCGTCGATGTCGTCGCGGATCGGCCGGATCTCTTCGGCGGGTTTGCCCGCGGGGTCGGTGAGTTCCCAGTCGAGATAGCGCTTGCCGGGGAAGACCGGGCAGGCGTCGCCACAGCCCATGGTGATGACCACGTCGGCTGCTTCGACGGCGTCGGTGGTCAGCCGCTTGGGGAACTCGGTGTCGAGGGCGAGCCCGATCTCGGCCATGACCTGTCGGACGGCTGGGTTGATCGAGTCGGCCGGTTCCGAGCCTGCGGAGCGGACCGTGACGGTGCCGCGTGCGTGGTGGGCGAGCAGAGCGGCGGCCATCTGACTGCGACCGGCGTTGTGGACGCAGACGAACAGCACTTCGGGGACCGCGGGGGCGCTTGTCACGGGAACTCCTTGCTCGGCGACGGCGGCGTCGAGCCGCTCGAGGGCGTAGCGGGTCGCCAGGACGGGCAGGTGGGTGGTGATGCGGGCGGTGAGGGCGAGCTCGGTGAAGATGTCGAGGACAACGGCCTCGATCGTCTCGCGGCCGAACACCCCCTGGAATCGGCGGCACAGTTCGTCGACGCCGCGGTGAATCCGGGGGTTCGGGCTGTGCACCGCGAAGCTCTCCAGGTCCCGGCCGCTGCTCGGGCGTCGGGTGAGGATGTCGGCGACGGCGGGGCCGGGGTCGTTGTGCGCAGACGCGGAGCGCTCGTCCATGTCACGGCCACTACGTGCGGGGCGGAGTCGGCCGTGGGGGCACCGCGGTGTGCGCTGCGGCCTTGGTGCTCTGAAACAGGCGCCGGCGCAGCCACAGGGAGACATAGACCAGGCCGACCAGGACCGGGACCTCGATCAGCGGCCCGACGACCCCGGCCAGCGCCTGCCCGGAGGTGACGCCGAACGTGCCGATCGCCACGGCGATGGCGAGCTCGAAGTTGTTGCCCGCCGCAGTGAACGCCAGCGTCGTCGTGCGCTCGTAGCCCATGCCGACCGCGCGGCCCAGGGCGTAGGACCCGGCCCACATCAGGGCGAAGTAGGCCAGCAGCGGCAGCGCGATCCGGACCACGTCGAGGGGCTGGGAGGTGATGGCCTCGCCCTGCAGCGCGAACAGCAGCACGATGGTGAACAGCAGCCCGTAGAGCGCGAACGGCCCGATCCGCGGGATGAACTTCTCCTCGTACCAGGTGCGGCCCTTCGCGCGTTCGCCGAAGCGGCGGGTCAGGTAGCCGGCGAGCAGCGGGATGCCGAGGAACACCAGCACCGACTTGACGATGTCCCAGGTGGAGAACGCGAGATCGGTGACCGGAAGCCCGAGCCAGCCGGGCAGCACGGACAGATAGAACCAGCCGAGCAGGCCGAACATGACGACCTGGAACACCGAGTTCAGCGCGACCAGCACGGCGGCGGCTTCGCGGTCCCCGCAGGCGAGGTCGTTCCAGATGATCACCATGGCGATACACCGGGCGAGACCGACGATGATCAGACCTGTCCGGTACTCGGGCAGGTCGGGCAGCATCAGCCACGCCAGGGCGAACATCAGCGCCGGGCCCAGTACCCAGTTCAGCACCAGCGAGGTGATGAGCAGCCGGCGGTCGCCGGTGACGGTGTCGAGACGGTCGTAGCGGACCTTGGCCAGGACCGGGTACATCATGATCAGCAGGCCGAGCGCGATCGGCAGCGAGACGCCGTCGACGGCCAGTGCGTCCAGCGCGGGGGCGAGGCCGGGGACCAGGCGGCCGAGCAGGAGCCCGGCGACCATGGCGACGATGATCCAGACCGGAAGGAACCGGTCGAGGGTGGACAGGCGGGCGACGACGCCGGCCTCGGCCGGGTCGTTCGCGGCCTGTTGGGCAGCGCCTGTGGTGTTCTCCGTGCTCATGGTGCGACGGCCTCCGCCGTGATCAGGGTCGGGGTCAACAGATCGGAGAGCCGTTCCAGGCGTGCCGGGACGGCTCGGTAGTGGATCCAGGTACCGCGCCGCTCACCGGTGACGAGGCCGGCTTCGCGCAGGATCCTGAGGTGGTGCGAGATGGTGGGACCGGACAGTTCGAACTCCTCGCTCAGGTCGCAGACGCAGGCCTCTCCATCGGTGTGTGAGGCGATCAACGACAGCAGCCGCAGTCGAGCTGGGTCGCCCAGTGCTTTGAACGTCTGAGCGAGTTCGGCGGCGTGCTCGACCGGTAGCGGTTCGCCCACAAGCCTGCTCCAGCACCGCGGTGCTGAACCAGGCACATCGTGATTCGACATGCGTCTATCTTGACAGTCATCGAATCGATGAGCAAGCACTGGCTGGGCGAGACCTCGGCGGATCGACTCCAGACCGTCGCGTGCCGCGACCCCATCGCCCGAGTCGCTCGTCCAGCCTCCCCGCGGGCCGGGGCACAGGGGTCGCTGCGTCCCGTCGCCCTGCCAGCTCCATCGAACTTTCTGGATCCAAGACTCCGAATTCGGCCCGTGTTCAGGCCTCGTTCATATCGACATTGTTCGATCCAGGCGTCTTCGGCGGTAGCTCACGTGTGCGGGCTGTCGTCTCGACCCCGACGAGAGAGGCCGAGTTCACGTGAGAGTTCGACACATGCACCGGGCATCCGCTGCCCTGGTCGCGATCGCCGCGAGCGTCACGCTGGTGGCGTGCGGCGGTGGTGGCCAACAGCAGGGCCAGGGTGGTGGACAGGTCGCCGGGCCGGTGCTGATCGACGGATCCTCCACGGTGGAGCCCCTGTCCTCTGCGGCGGCAGAGCTCTACCAGGGCGAGAACCCCGATGTGAACGTGACCGTCGGGACCTCGGGGACCGGCGGCGGGTTCCAGAAGTTCTGCAACGGCGAGACCGACATCTCCAACGCCTCGCGCCCGATCTCCGACAGCGAGCGCCAGCAGTGCCAGGCCAACGGGATCGCCTTCGAGGAGCTGCAGGTCGCCAACGACGCACTGACGGTGGTGGTGAACCCCGCGAACACGTGGGCGAACTGCCTGACCGTGGAGCAGTTGCGGACGATGTGGGCACCCGGCTCGCAGGTCAGGTCGTGGAACCAGGTCGACCCGTCGTTCCCGGCCGAGCCGCTCGGTCTGTTCGGCGCGGGCGCGGACTCGGGGACCTTCGACTACTTCACCGACGAGATCGTCGGGGAGGAGGGCTCGTCGCGGACCGACTACAGCCCGTCGGAGAACGACAACGTGACCGTGCAGGGCGTCACCGGCGCGCCCGGTGCGCTGGGCTACTTCGGCTTCTCCTACTTCGAGGAGAACCAGCAGCGGCTCAAGGCGATGCAGGTCGACGGCGGGCAGGGCTGCGTCGCCCCGTCGGCGCAGACCGTGCAGGACGGGACCTACACCCCGCTGGGGCGCCCGCTGTTCATCTACGCCTCGGATGCCGGGCTGCGTAAGCCCCAGGTGCAGTCGTTCCTGGAGTTCTATCTCCAGCGCAACGACGAGATCGTGCAGGCAGCGCAGTTCGTGCCGATGACCGACCAGCAGAAGCAGGACTCCACCGCCAAGCTGGACCAGCTCCGCCAGCAGGCCGGAGGCTGAACCGATGGCGGTGACCACCGCCGGCCGCCCGCCCTCGCGCGCGGGCGGCCCCGGCCGTGACCTGACCCCCCGTTCACCCCGGATCGGCGAGAAGCTCATCGAGGGTCTGCTGGCCGCCGCGGCCGGAGTCTCGGTTCTGGTGACCGTCGGTATCATTGTTGCCCTCGTAGTCCCGCTGTTCACCTTCTTCGCCAACGTCAGTCCGATCGAGTTCCTCACCGGCACCACCTGGACCGCCTCGTTCGGCGACAAGTACTCCTGGGACAAGGACTGGGGCGTTCTGCCCCTGGTATCGGCGACCTTCATGGCCACCGGTATCGCGCTGGCCGTGGCGATCCCGGTGGGTCTGGGTATCGCCATGTTCCTGTCCGAGTACGCGACCACGAGAGTCCGCAAGGTCGTCAAGCCGATCCTGGAGCTGTTGGCAGGGATCCCGACGGTCGTCTATGGGTTCCTCGCCCTGACCGCGATCACACCGGTCCTGCAGCCGCTGCTGGGCATCCCGAACATCTATAACCTGCTCGTCGCCGGGATCGTCATGGGGTTCATGATCGTCCCGACGGTCGCGTCGTTGTCCGAGGACGCCATGTCCGCGGTGCCCCAGGCGCTGCGCGCCGGCTCTTACGCGCTCGGCGCGAACCGGCGGATCACCACGTTGAGCGTGGTGTTCCCCGCGGCACTGTCGGGGATCATCGCCGCCGTCGTGCTGGGGCTCTCGCGCGCGGTCGGCGAGACGATGATCCTCGCCGTCGCCGGCGGCAACCTCGCCCGCCTCACCGGCGACCCCCGCGAGGAGGCCCAGACCATGACCGCGTTCATCGCCCAGATCGCCAGCGGCGATGCACCACAGGGCAGCCCGGTCTACTACTCCCTGTTCGCCGTGGGAGCGCTGCTGTTCGCGATCACCCTGGTGATCAACCTGATCAGCATCCGGCTGGTCCGCCGATTCCGGCAGGTGTACTGATGACCTCCACCGAGTTACCGGCCCGCGCCGCGACCGGCCCCACCCTCACCCCGGGCCGGCGACGCCGCGACGGGGCGTCCACGGTGTTCGTCTGCGTGCTGTGGGCGTGTCTGCTGGTCGCGGCGTTGTTCCTGCTCTACGTCCTGCTCACCATCGTCGTGTCCGGGATCAGTCGCCTCGATGCGAACCTGCTCACCCAAGCGCCCTCCACGATCCGTCCGTCCACGGCCGGGGTGCAGCCCGCCATCGTGGGCACACTGCTGGTCGTCGGTGTCACCGCGCTGATCGCGCTGCCGCTGGGGATCGCCGCGGCGATCTATCTGGAGGAGTACGCCGACCCGCAGCGCTGGTTCAACCGGGCGATCGAGCTCAACGTGCAGAACCTCGCGGCCGTGCCCTCGATCATCTTCGGAATCCTGGTGCTCGCTTTCGTCGTGCGCGCACCGTTGAACCTCGGCGCCGTGGCACTGTCGGGCTCGATCGCGCTGGCCCTGCTGATCCTGCCGGTGGTCATCATCGCCACCCGCGAGTCACTGCGTGCGGTGCCGCGCGAGATCCGCGACGGCTCGCTCGCAGTCGGGGCGACCCGCTGGCAGACCGTGTGGCGTCAGCTCCTCCCTGCAGCGGTGCCCGGCATCGCGACCGGCTCGATCCTGGCCCTGTCACGGGCAGTCGGCGAAGCCGCACCCCTGATCCTCGTCGGCGCCACGACCTTCATCACCTTCACCCCCGACGGGCTGTTCTCCCGCTACACCGTCATGCCCGTCCAGATCTTCAACTTCGCCCTCCAGTCGCGCGAAGCGTTCGTCCCGCTGACCTACGCCGCGATCCTGCTGCTGATCGTCATCCTGCTCGCGCTCAACGGCACCGCGATCATGCTGCGCAACCGGTTCGCCCGCCGATGGTGAACCCAGAAAGGGACCAGCCCATGAGCACCACCCCCCACACCCGAGCCCCTCAGGACAGCAACCAGACCGGCAACTCCACACCGGCACCGGGCGTCCACGTCGCCGTCGGCGATGACACAGCTGAGCGCCCGCCGTCGGCCGGCGCGGCCATGACGACCGAGAATCTGCACGTCTACTACGGCGATTTTCTCGCCGTGCGCGAAGTCGACCTGCAGTTCGACGACCGCCGCATCACCGCGCTGATCGGCCCGTCGGGTTGCGGCAAGTCCACGGTCCTGCGCTGCCTCAACCGGATGAACGACCTCGTGCCCGGAGCCCGGGTCGAGGGCCGGGTGACCTATCACGGCACCGACATCTACGCCCCCGGCGTCGACGAGATCGAGGTCCGACGCCGGATCGGCATGGTCTTCCAGAAGCCCAACCCGTTCCCCAAGTCGATCTATGACAACGTCGCGTACGGCCCCCGCGTCACCGGCGCCAAGAGCGACCTCGACGACACCGTCGAACAGGCACTGCGCGGCGCCGCGCTCTGGGACGAGGTCAAGGACAAGCTCAAGCAGAACGCCTACGGCCTCTCCGGTGGCCAGCAGCAGCGCCTGTGCATCGCCCGGGCCATCGCCACCCGACCCGACGTCCTGCTGATGGACGAGCCCTGCTCGGCGCTCGACCCGATCGCGACCTCGAAGATCGAGGACCTGATGGGCGAGCTGGTCGAGGACTTCACGATCGTGATCGTCACCCACAACATGCAGCAGGCCGCCCGCGTCTCGCACAACACCGCGTTCTTCACCGCCCAGCCCGACGATCACGGCAACCGGGTGGGCACGCTGGTCGAGTTCGACCAGACCCGCACCATCTTCGAGGACCCGACCGACTCCCGTACGGAGGACTACATCTCGGGCAAGTTCGGCTGAGGCTTCCGTCGATGATGACCGAGGCCTGGGAGACCGACGGCCGCTCTCCCGTACAGATCCGCCGCCGCGCCTGCCTGGCCGGGGGCGACGACCACGCGAGCCCGGCGGTGGTTCTGTTCGTCGCGCGGCCGGTCGAGACGACAGCGATGCAACGGGAGTTGGCCGGGCAGCCCTTCGACCTGCACCCGGTCCACGACACCGCCGAAGCCCTGTTGGTCGTGGGCCGCACCTGCCCGGACGCGGTCGTACTCGCAGCAACCGACGGTCGGCTCTCGCCCGGCGAGTTCCTCGACGTGCTCCACGCTCTCGAGCCCGACCTGCGGATCATCGTCGGCGTCGGCGGGGACGACGACGGTGGCCTGGCCGCCCGGGCGGTCGCGCTGGGCGCCACCGTCACCGCCCGTCCGTTCGCCCCTGAGGCGCTGCTCGGGTTGATCGGTGCCGCGCTCGGTAACGCGCGCGTGGTGACTGCTCGTCCGCTGCCGATCGAGGTGGGTCGGTTACGGATCGACAGCGTCGCTCCCCGGATCTGGCTCGACGACACGTCGATCCGGCTGCCGCTGCGCGAGCATCTCGTGCTCCGCTACCTCGCCGCGCGCCCGGACGCTGTGATCAGCCGCCACGAGCTGGTCGCCGCGATCTGGGGCGAGCAGAGCACCGGCTCGGACAACTCGCTGAGCGTGCACGTCACCCGGCTGCGGCGGCGTCTGGCCGCAGCACGCTCCGAGGTCCGCATCGAGGCCGTCCGCGGTCTGGGCTATCAGCTGACCGCGACGCCGAACTCCTGAGCATCGCAGTATCCTGACAGGCGATGGGGGACCAGGACGCGCCACGCGACAACGATCCGCACGACACCCCGGTCGGTCGGGTCGAGACCGTTGCCGATGCGACCGCATCGTTGTTCAAGGCGCTCGCCGACCCGCTGCGGCTGCAGCTGGTCGGGCTGGCAGGCCAGGCCCCCGGCGGCGAATTGTGTTTCTGCGACCTGATCGAGGTCTTCCCACAGCCGCAGTCCACACTGAGCCACCATCTACGGGTCCTCGTTCGCGCGGGCGTGATGTCGCGTGAACGGCGCGGCACCTGGAGCTGGTATCGGCTCGAACCCGACTTCGTCGATCAGATCAACGACGCGTTGAGCCTGGACGGGCTGTTCCACCAGCTGCTGCGCCTGGAGCACGCCGACAACCCCAAGCTCATCAGCACCGACCACAGCCGACCGTCCCGGTGCAAGGATCTCGACACCGACTGCACGTGACACGTCGTGGACATCGTCCGACGCAGGGCCATGGCGCTCCGACCCCGTGGCAGGTGTGACCCGGCCGAACCGGCGTGACCCCGCCCGGCTCCTCCCGAGCACCACCCGGCACCGCGCCTCGGCCGTCAAGTACGGGTATCCGCGGGTGGGGGGATCCAGCGACGTCGACCTCGATGTTGGTTCGACAGCTGCCTAAGTTGACGCTCTTCGAAATAAGGTCCACGATGACCTGGATCGGAACCTGTCGATTCAAGGTGGTGGAGGGGCGTATGTCGTCCGAGGCGGAGCTGATCGAGATCGAGAAGGAACTTCGACGTTCGGATCCCGGGTTCGTCCGGTCGTGGGAGCGGCAGGCTTCCGGCCCCCGTGACCTGGTCGCGTTCGCCGTGTCGGGCTGCCTGGTCGCCACTGCTGCCATGCTGCTGGGATTCGGCCTGCTCACAGTGGATCGTGGACTCGTACAAGGCGCCGGAATGGTCGTGCTGTGCTTGCCGGTGGGCTGGCTGGTGGCGGCGGCGCGCCGCTTCACCAAGCCCGCGCGCACGCATCACCCCTGAGCGGGCATGGCGAGCCACTGCGGGGCTGCCGCCTCTGTGGATCGGGCCCGGAGGGTGCCGGACAGCCGCGACCGATCAACGTCTCAGGCGGAGGCGGGCTCCGCCGCGCGGTCGACCCGCTGCTGCGGCGCGAGCAGCGCGGACAGGCGAGCGAGGGTCTGGGGTACCACCCGGTAGTAGACCCAGGTCCCTCGCCGCTCGCCGGTGATCAGACCGGCCTCGCGCAGCACCTTGAGGTGGTGCGAGATCGTGGGTCCGGACACGTCGAACACCTCGGACACGTCGCACACGCAAGCTTCGCCGCCGGCGTGGGAGGCGATCAGCGACAGCAGACGCAGACGAACCGGATCCCCGATCGCCTTGAACGTCCGAGCCAGCTCACCCGACCGTGCCTCGTCGAGCGGCCGGTCGACCAGCACCGAATCGCATGCCGAGTCCACGACCTCCACAGCTCGCTGATTAGACATATGTCTATTCTCCGGTGTGCGGTGGTTCCAGTGCAAGTACCCGCGCTCATCGGTTCCCCTCACCGGTCGAGGGTGGCTCCGGGTTCGCGGCGGCCGGGATGGTCCACACGCCGAGCAGCATCGCGAGAGACGCGGCGCCGGCGAGCAGCAGGAACACCGGCGTGTAGCTGCCCAACGGTTCGGCCAGCGCGCTGCCCGCCCACGGCGACACCGCAACCGCGATCATGACCGGTGCGGACACGATCCCGTTCAGTCTGCCGTAGGCGCGGGGATGCCACCGGTCCGACAGCGCCGTGGCCTGCAGCAGTGTGAACACCCCCCGGGCCGCGCCCGCCAACATCGCCGCAGCGATCAACACCCAGGCCGGCCCAGGCAGCACGGCGAGCAGCGCGGACGTCGCCGCGAGAGCGCCCATGATGATCACCACGCGGCCACGCACGGAGCTGCGCCGGATCAGTGGGGCGTAGCCCAGGCGCCCCAGGACCTGGCCCAGGCCACCGAGTCCCAGTGCCCACGCCGCGACCTCGGTCGACAACCCTCGCTCGAGCAGCAGCGGGACCTGATTGACAGTGACGGCGAACGAGGTGAACCCGCCGAGAGTGACCACCGCGACCAACAGCACGAACGCGCGGCTACACCGGATCCGCTCCGGGTCGTCGTCGACCACGGCTGAGGCGCCACCGCCGAGGACGGGATCGGCCACCGGGTCCGGCCACGGTCCGCGCAGCCCGACCAGGTGGGCCGGGACCGTGATCGCGCCCAGCACCACGGCGAGCACGACGTAGGTGCCACGCCACCCCAGCGGATCCAGCAAGGCCGCACTCAGCGGAGCGAACACGGTGCTGGCCAGCCCGGCGACCAGGGTCAGCACCGTCAACGCCCGGACCCGGTCGGCACCCCACCACCGTGTCAGCGCCGCGAACGCCGGCGGATAGAACGTCGCCGCCTGCGCGACCCCGGCCAGCAGCCACGCGGCCACGAACGCCGGCAACGATCCTGCGAAGGCGATCAACAGCGTCGCCGGCACTGCGATCACCGAACCCGCGGTCATCACCCAACGCGGACCGTGCCGGTCCAACACCCGTCCGACCGGGAGACCGACAACCGCCGAGACCACCAGCCCCGCCGAGAACGCGGCAGTGACCTCGGGCACCGACCAACCGGTGTCGGCGGCGATCGAGGACGCGAGCACCGGGAACGCGTAGTAGAGCACCCCCCAGCTGGTGATCTGGGTCAGGCACAGGACCAGAAGTACTCGCTGTCGTCCGCGCCGGGACAACCCGTCGCCCGCGACGTCGGCCCGCCCCCCACCCGCGGGAGCGGGACGGGCCCGCCCCGGGCTCACGCCGACGACACTGCGCCAGCCGACGACACTGCGCCCGCCGAGGACGGCACCGACGCCGGTACAGCGGACCCGCAACACCCGCTGCCGGTCTCGGTCTCCGCGATCGACTCGTCGGAGTCGAACAGCCCGGCACCGCCGCAGACGCCGGTCTCGTTGAGCACCAGCTCGACCCGAGCGGCAGCCTCGTGATCACCAGCGAGCGCGTCGGCGATCGAGCGGACCTGCTCGTAACCGGTGCGGGCCAGGAACGTCGGCGCCCGCCCGTAGCTCTTCATCCCCGCCATGTAGAACCCCGGCTCCGGATGAGCCAACTCCGCAGCACCGTGCGGGTACACCGTCCCGCAGGAGTGCGCGTTCGGGTCGATCAACGGCGCCAACCGGACCGGAGCCTGCAGCGCCGGATCCAGCTCGGTACGCACCTCCGAGAGCCAGCTCAGATCGGGGCGGAACCCGGTCAGCACCAGGACTTCATCGACGTCGTCCACCTCGCGTCCGTCGTCGGCGACCAGCCTCAGCCGCCCCTCGGCCACCGGGTCGACACGCTCGGTGCGGAACCCGAACACCGGTGTCACCAGACCCGCGTCGACAGCCTCCGCCGCCCGCGACCCCAGCGCGCCCCGAGCAGGGAGCTGGTCGGCCTCCCCGCCGCCGAAGACCTGCCCGAACCCGGATCGGCGCAGCAACCAGCTCACCCGCGTCCCCTGCACCTCCCGCGCCAGACCGGCAAGGCCGGCCAACGCGGTCAACGCCGAATGCCCGGAACCCACCACGGCCACGTGCCCCCCACCGAACCGGGCCCGCTCGACCGGGTCGGCCAGATTCGGGATCGCAGCCTGCACCCGATCCCCCGCCGCCGCCTCCCCTGTCGCGGGCAGGCCGTCACCCCCGAGCGGGTTCGGCGAGGTCCAGGTGCCCGACGCGTCGATCACCGCACGCGCCGGGATCCGCTCACCGGCATCGGTGTGCACGACCAGCGGTTCGGTCTCGCGACCGGCGTCGACGACCCGATCCCGCCCCCGACGGGTCACGCCGACCACCCGCACCCCGGCCCGCACCCGCTCTCCCAGCGCCGCGGCCAGCGGCGCGAGATAGCCCGCGGCCCATTCGGCACCAGTCGGATACGCCTGCGGGTCCGGAACCGTCCAACCGGCGCCGGCGAGCAGCCGCTCCGCTGCCGGGTCGGTCAGCCACCCCCACGGCGAGAACAGCCGGACATGCCCCCATTCCAGCACCGATGTCGCCGCCGTCGGCCCAGCCTCGAGCACGAGCGGCTCCAACCCCCGCTCGGCGAGCTCGGCCGCGGCCGCCAAGCCCACCGGCCCGGCCCCGATCACCACGACCGGCAGTCCCTCGTTCACACCCATCACGCCTCCATCGATACTCATCGATCGTTCTCTCGGAATCTATCGACGTGGATGGATGGACGCAACCATCGATCGTGGTCGATACTGAGGGCATGAGCGTGCTCGCGACCGACCCGCAGGCGGTGCAGCTTCCCCACGACGACGCCGCTACCTACGCGTCCTGGTTCGCGTGTCTGGCCGAGCCGGTCCGCGTCCGGCTGCTGCACGCCATCGCCTCGGCTGCTCGGCCCGTCCCGGTCGGGCGCCTGGCCGAGCTGGTCGGGATCAGCCAGGCCACCTGCTCACATCACCTGCGCAAACTCGCCGAGACCGGCTTCGTCGCGCTGCGCAAGGAAGGCACCACCACCCAGGTCAGCGTCAATCCCACCTGCTGTGCCGGACTCCCGCACGCCGCCGACGCCGTCATGGGCCTGCTCGCCCCCCGCCCCTGCTGCCCTAACGACATCCCCGACGACGTCACCGTGCACGCGATGACCGAGCACGACTGGACCGCCGTGCAGCGCATCTACGGCGAGGGCATCGACACCGGAGACGCCACCTTCGACACCGAAGTCCCCGACCGCGCCGTCCTCGACACCACATGGCTGAACGGGCACCGATGGGTCGCCGAGATCGACGGCCGGGTCGTGGGCTGGACCGCCCTCAGCGCCGTGTCGGCCCGGCCGATCTACCGAGGCGTCGCCGACGCCGCAATCTATGTGGCCGAAGACCATCGCGGCCGCGGCGTCGGCAGAGCGCTCATCCGCCAACAAGTATGCGCCGCGGACGATGCCGGCCTCTGGACCCTGCAGGCGACGATCTTCCCCGAGAACCGCGCCGGCCTCGCACTGCACCGCACCGCCGGCTACCGCACCCTCGGCGTCCGCGAACGCATCGGAGAACACCACGGCAACTGGCGCGACACCGTCCTCCTCGAAAGACGCCGACCACAAGAGTGACCGAGGCTGGGTCGACCTGCTGGACGTGGTGCCGCGACCGCAGCTGCACCGCCACTCTGGGCAGGGCGCGGATCAGACAGTGTCCCGGGGCAGGCGCCAGGAGGGTCCAGGCGCGAGGCTCACCGTGCCTGGGGCTAGGACACAACCTTCAGATGCTTGAGGGAAGCCGACCGGATCCATCCACGCCTCCAGCTGTGCGTACACGAGGCGCTGACACGGGCCAGTCTCGTCGTTGGGAGACCATGACCTGAGCGTGGCCACCTCGGTCGTCGGCGAGCTCAGTGCCGGGCGAGTTTGACCGCGGAGATCAGGAGGATCGCGGCGAGGATCGGGACGAGTACGAGGTCGGGGGCGGCTCCGAGGAGCAGACCGCCGACGAGCGCACCGATGACTGATCCGGCGATCATGACGGCGGTGAATCTCAGGTTCCAGCGCAGTACCTGGAAGCTCTGGTCGCGGCTGTATCGGGCGAAGGCGACCAGCATGGTGGGCAGTGACACCGCGAGCGAGAGACTGCCGGCGAGCTTGACGTCGACGGCATAGAGCAGGGTGATGGTGGGGATGAGCAGCTCGCCGCCGGCCACGCCCATGATCGCGGCGACGACGCCGATACCGAACCCGGCCACCACCCCGGTCACGACTAGCAGCGGTGCGGGGATGTCGAGCACCGGCAGGCTGGTGAGGTGGGTGAGCACGAGCGCTGCGGCCATGGCGACCATGAGCACCGCGAGGACGCGGTAGAGCGTGGTCGTGCGCATCCGGGTCGCCCAGGTCGCGCCGGCCCACGCACCGAGCAGGCTGCCGGCGAGCAGGTTCGCCGCGATGAGCCAGTGCGCGCTGAGTTCGCTGAACCCGACGGTGGCCAGCCGGGCGGGAAGCGCAGTGAGCACGACCACCAGGCTCATCGCCTTGTTCAGGATGACCGCGGACAACGCGGCGAACCCGAACAACCCGATCAGCAGGGGAAGCCGGAACTCGGCCCCGCCGAGGCCGATCATCCCCCCGAGCACGCCGACCGCACCGCCGGAAACGAAGGCCAGCACCATGGTCGCGGGCCCACCGGCCACGTGCGCGATGGTTCGATCACCTTCCACCCGTCGCTGGGCTGCTCGCAGCCATCCGCCGCCGTGAGACGCCGTGGCCGATCTGGAGGCGGGTTCGTTGCTCATATGCTCCTCGTGCCGCCGCGGGCACTGAGCCTTTGCCAACCTGATCATCCGTTGGCGATCATGAGGGTCTGAACTGCGGCGACGAGCTCGGCGGCCCGGGCCGGGCAGGATCTGATCTTGCGCAGAACCTTCCAGTTCTTCAGCTCGGCGTT
>NZ_JBEDNP010000033.1:0-17345 GCF_040105315.1 Pseudonocardia tropica | reverse complement strand
TGGTGGTCCTTCCTGGAGTTCCTTGGTCGGTACTCGAGAAAGATCACGCGGTGGCCGTCTCACGTCACGACGCCACGCCGCTCACCAGCGACGAACCCGTACACCACCTCCGCGGACGTAACCCTCCCACGATCGGACCGCAGCGGGCCGCCGGGGCGCCCATCTCGGAGACCTGCCTGCCCGGCGAGGGCCGGGGTGTGGGGCGGAGCCCCACGGTGTTGTCCCGGTTCTGTCGGTGCTTGGTCGCATACTCGCGCCATGACCCAGTGCATCGGTCCGCTGCCCGGGTGGGTGGTCCCTGCCGAGCAGCAGGTGCGGGACTGCTGGTGGAACGCGCACCAGGTGGCGACCGTCGCCGCTGAGGACAGCGCGTTGGGCGTGTTCGTCGCGCTGGACTGGGTATTGCGTCCGGCCGAGCGGCAGACCCCGGTGACGGTGCGGTCGGTCCCTCCGAGTTGGCAGTTCGTGCGGGGTGAGTCCTGGGCGGCGCTGTCGGTGGCTGCGGGACGGCCGGAGCCAACAGGGAGGGACTGGCGGCGGCTCGGGGCGCTGCAGGGTCCGACGCGGGCGACGCATCGGGTCCAGTGCTGCGGCGTCTGGCAGGGGCTGTCGTGGCTGTTGGGGGTGCGGGCGGAGCCGCCGATCGGGATTCCGGACCGAGACGAGTCCGGGGCGGTCGTGCCGGGCTCGGAGGTCTACTGCCTGCCGGTGGATCGGTCGCGTCCGGCGCTGCTGGCGGCCAAGCGCAGCCGGGAGGAGCGCGAGCTGGACGAGTCGGTGCGCCACTGGGAGCACATCCGCACCCTGGCCGACCGCGAGAAGCCGGCCGTGTAGCGACGCCGCTGCCGGTGGACGGAACGGGGGCTGGGAGCCGACCAGGTGGTCGGCTCCCCGCCCTCATCTCGTCCCGAGTAGCTAAAGTCCGGTCGGTTCCAGCTGGTCCTCCGCGTCGTGGGCGTCGGCGTGTTCGGCGGTCTGGTCGTCGTGGTGCCACTGGGTGAGCTGCTGGTGGCGGTCGTGTTGTTCGCCGTCCTGCTCGTCGAGGGCGTCGCGGTAGGCGATCTCGTCGAGTACCCGCCCGGCCTGGGCGACCGAGTCGGCGGCCTCGTCCGCGGTCGGGACCCGGACGACGTCCTCCGAGGCACTGGTCCGCGGCGGTGCGTCGTCGCGGACATTCGCCTCGTGCGTCGCGGTGTCGTCGTCGTGCTCAGCGGGGTCGAGGTCGTCGACGAAGTCGGCCTCGGTGATCTCGCGGTGCTGCTCGTCCTCAGCCTGGTCGTCCAGGTGCGCGGTCATCCATTCCTCGACGGTGACATGGTCGGCGGGGTCGTCGGTAGCGTCGCGGGAAGCCAGCTCGGCCTTGGACAACTCGGCCTGCAACCGGGTCTGGGTGGTGTGGAGCAGCCACCGGCCCCGGGCGTCGTCGACCTGCTGGAGTTCCTCAGCCCGCTCGGTCAGCGTGCGCGCCAGGGCCGCGGCCTGCTCTGCCTCGGCGGTGAGGCGTTCCCGATCGGACTGCTGGCCGGCGTTCTCGGCCTCGGCGCGGCGGAGGGCGGCGTCCTGCTCGTAGCGTGCGGCGGCCTGTCGGGTTCCGGCCAGCTCGTTGCCGACGTAGCGGGGCGCGGCGGCCAGCTCGCGCTCGTAGGCGCGCACGCGCATCCGGAGCTGGCCGTTGGACAGCTCCAGGTGCTCGCGTTCGACCTCCGGGCGGCCCAGCGCCCGCCACGCAGCGCGGTGCGCGGCGAACTGCTCGACCTGCCCCGGCTGCGGCGCCGGACCGAGCGGGTCGGTGTCGTCGTCGTGGCCGCGGACCTCCCGGTAGGCCGCGACCTGCCCGACGGCGCTCTGCCACCGCTGGCGCGCCTGCTGGTCGGCTGGAGGCTCCCCGAAGGCGTCCACCGCCCACCGCGGCGGTTCCGCGACCGCGTCGGCGCCGAGCTGGGCGGCGCGCTGGTCGGCGGCCTCGGCCAGCACCTGCAGGTAGGCGTTCCAGCCCTCGTCGTCGGTGCGCGGAACCCAGTCGGTCCAGCGCTCCCCCACCGGGTCGAAGCGGTGGGAGTCGCGGATGCGGGAGTAGAGCACGTTCGCGACGCTGCGCGACCCGGACAGCGGTCCGCGCTGCACGGCATCGGCGAGGACGGTGTGGGGGTCGTGGCTGGCCAGCTCGGCGCGGCGCAGGATGCGGGTCAGGGCGGCGGTGCCGTCCTCCGCGGCGACCTTTGCCCGCTCGTCGGGGGTCAGGGCCCCGGTGGCGACGAGCTGGTCGAGCGCGTGCGCGGTGCGCGCGGTGGCGACCCGCTGTGCGCCGTCGGCGAGCCGCTCGGCCGCGGTCGCCGCGCTGGCCGCTCGCTCGGCGGAGGCGGCCTCGGTGGCGAGGGCGGACTGGGACACGGCCTGGTCGGCGCCGTCGAGGATCGTCGCGACCGCGGCGACGGGGCTGCGGTGGATGCCGTGCGCCTGGGGGGTTCCGTCGGCGAGGTCGTCGGGGCCGGTGTGGGTGGTGACGTGTGCGGTGTTGCAGTCCCGGCCGCGGGACATGCCGACGTAGAGGGAGTTCGCGCGGGTCGCGGGGGTGACGACGGTGTGGGTGGTGTCGACCGTCGCGCCCTGCCCGGCGTGGGTGGTTCCGGCGTAGCCGAGCGCGAGATGCTCGGCGACGTAGGCGGCCGGCAGGACCATGCGGTCCCCGGTCCCGGTGCCGTGGGTGTCGGTGGTGACCTCGAGCGCGCCGTCGTCGCGGACCGCTGTGACCCGGAACAGGTCGCGGTTCATCACCGGTCGCCGGTTGCCCTCGTACCCGGCCAGGGTCCAGTCGATCGCGCGGGCCTCGACCAGGTCCCCGACCCCGGCCACGGTCCCCTGCATCCCCAACGGCACGCCGGTCTCGGCGACCCGGCCGAGCCGGACGAGCTCGGCCCGCACGCTGGCGGAGACGCGGGCGGCCTGGTCGTTGGAGTCGACCAGCAGCAGCGACCTCTTACCGGCGAGGGTGTCGGCCAGCCACGCCCGCGCGGCGGATTCTTCCGCCCCGTCGCGGTCGCCGGCGTCGAGGAGGCGGCCGTGCTGGTGGTAGTCCTGCAACACCGTCTGGTCGGCCTCGCGCAGCCGCAGCGAGGCGTCGCGTTCCCACCCGGCGCTGAACCGGCGGGCGTCGGTCAGCTCGTAGCTCGACCCCGCCGTGGCGAGCAGGTCCATCGCGCCGCCGGCGCCGACCGCGGAGAGCTGGCGGTGGTCACCGGTGAGCAGCAGCTTCGCCCCGGCCGCCGCCACGCGGGCGTGGATCTGCTCCAGCGACGCGGTGTCGGTCATCGCGGACTCGTCGACCACGACCAGGTCGCCCTCGCGCAGCCGCCATGCCTCGTCGCCGTCGCGGGTGCGGCGCTCGGCCGGGGCGGCGTCGAGGCGGGCCTGGGTGGCCGACCAGCGGGCGATGTTCGCTGCGGTCAGCCCTTCGGCGGTCAGGACCTCGGTGGCCTTCTGGCTGGTCGCCAATCCGAACACCCGCCGCGGCGCGGCCGGCGGGGTGCCGTCGGGGCCGGCGGGTAGGGCCGGGTCGCTCCACGCCCGGGCCAGGGCGCCGACGACGAACGACTTCCCGGTTCCCGCGGGCCCGACGAGGGTCTCGACCCGGGCACCGGAGGTCAGGATTCCGCGCACCGCGGCGGCCTGGTCGACGCCCAGCTCGATGCCGTCGGTCCGGAGCCGGTCGACGAAGCGGTCCGCCGCGCCGCGGGTGAGCGCGGTGCCGTTGTGGGCGGCGGTCGCCGCGAGCAGGATCCGCTCGGAGCGGATCTGGTCGGTCGTGGTGTAGAGCCGTCCGCCCGGCGCGCGGAACGCCGACTCCCCGTTCGCGGTCCGCATGTCGGCGGGCAGCAGGTCCTCGCCGGGCTCGGCTGCGTCGAGGTCGACCAGGTGCTCCAACGCGACGTCGGTGAGCTGGTCCAACAGGGTCGCCACCTCGGCGCCGTCGGGGACGCCGAGGTAGTCCGGCAGGGCGGCGTTCACCGCCCGGGTGAGGTCGGCGCGGGTCCACCCGGCCTTGCGGTCGCGTACGTCGGCGACGGCGATCTCCACGACCGCGGTCGGGTTGAACGTCTGCGGCTGCACGCCCTCGCGGCGGGCGGCGAGGGCGGTGTCGGCGATCCCGGCCAGCCCGCCGTCGATGTCCGCGCGCAGCTTCGCCGCGGTCTCGTCCAGGAACTCCTCCCGGGTCTGCCCGTCGTGGGACTTCGCCGCCCGCGTCGCGAACGTCGCCTGTCGGGACAGCCGGTCGCGCTCGGCGGAGTTCGGGGCGCGGCCGTAGCGGTCCTCGAACGCCTCGAACAGCTCCGCGGTCTTCGCGGTCACCTTGTGCCGCCGCGAGGACAGCAGCAAGATCGCCTCGTCCGGGACGCCGAGGATCTCGCGGGACTTCCCGTCCGGACGCGTCACCGCGAGCGTCCCCAGGGTGTAGGCCAGCGTCTCCTCGGTCGTGCGCTCGGCAACCGCCGCGGCGGCCGGGCGCCACCGGTACAGCGAGCGGCCGTCGAGGGTGCGCCACTGCCCGTCCGGGCCCTCGACCCGGTTCAGGGTGCCGTTGTGGATGTGGAGCTGCGGGTCCCCGTCGCGGGAGTCGTGCTGGAAGAACGACGCCACGGTCCACTCGTGAGCGTCGGCGTAGCGGCCCGCGGCGCCGCCGTGGTGCCCGACCCGGGTGTAACCGGCCTTGTCCTGCAAGTACGAGAGCGCGGCGTTGTTGCCCGCCCAGATCGCGTCCTCGACGGCCGTGCGGAACTGGCCCCACGCCGCGGCGGTCTCCTCGTCGCCCGCGTTGCGGGCGGCGACCTCGCGGGCCTCGAACGCGGTGTGCAGCAGCGTCACCGACTTCTGCACGCTGAATGTGATGTCGAAGAACGCCACGTTGTGCCGAGCGGCCTTGCCCGCCTCGGTACGCAGCTCCGCGCGGCGTTCCGCGGCGGCGTCCGGCTCGCGTTCCAACGCCTGCTCATAGAGTTCCTCGGCGGTCCGGTACTTGCGTCCCACGTGTCCCAGCGTCGCCGCGCTGTCCCACTGCTGCGGGTCACCGAACGCGGTGTCCCGAGGGTCGATGAAACGCTCGTAGACCGCCCGCATGTCCTGGGCGTCCACCAGACCGCGCAAGCCGAGCTTCTCCGCACCCGCGCCCCACCAGCGCCCCGGCGGTTCGCCCGCGGCGACCGCGCCGGTGTAGTAGTTCTCCCGCCCGGTCGCGACCTCCTTCAACAGGTACTCCGGGCTGTAGCCCGAGGAGATGCTCAGCACCCCGACCACCCCGAAACGATCGTCGTCGGGGCCTGGTCGCGGTCGATGGCACGGGTCCTCCGGCGTGGCCGGCCGGAGGCCGGCCCGCCCCCTCGGATCGTGATGCATCGGTGTGCGTCTTTTGATCTTGGGGTTCTGTTGCTCTGTTCGGGGTAGTCGCTCTCGGTTCTGGTGTTCTGCTCGGTCGCGGTGGTCTTCTCGCTGCCGGTGCTCATCGGGTGGTCCTGTTCTGGGGCTCGTCGGGGACGAGGTGCAGGCCGTTCGCGGTCTGCGGTGGGTTGTCGCGGAGCTGTCGCAGCGCTCGGGCGGCGGTTCCCCGGCCGACGTCGGCCAGTTCCTCCAGCTCCCGCACGGTGGGGAGGGCGCCGTGGCGGTCGCGGTGGGTGAGGGCGGTGGTGCGGGCGCGCTCCTGCGCGCCCGCACCCGAACCGCCCGTCCCACCGGCCGCCGACGGTGCCGGCCGGACGGCCGGGCGCGAGGCCGGGTGGGACACCGGCCGCGGCGGGCCCGGGATCACCGGCCCGTCCAGCGCGGGTGGGACACCCGTCCCGTGCCCCACCGTGACCGGGCGTTCCACCGGTGTCCGGTCGGACGACGGGACGGTGATGGTCGCCCGGGCCCGCGGTCCGGCCGCGCGCTCGGACTCGGCCGGGTCGCGGTCGGCCGCCTGGGCGTCGGTGCGGGTCTCGGCGAGGAGGTAGAGCAGGTGCGCGACGACGGCCGCCGCGATCGCGGGCCACGCTCCGACGCCGAACCGCAGCGCCGCGTTCACGGCCAGCTCCCCACCCGCGGTGACCGAGTCGGAGGCGAGATACACGGCCTGCGCGAGACCCGACAGCCCGGCCGAGACGATCACCACCGACCAGGCGTAGCGGGCCGCCGACCCATGCAGCCGGGCCGTGGCGGTGTAGGCGACCAGCGCGAGCCCGTCGGTGATCAGCGGGTAGATCCAGGCGATCCCGGCCGGGACCCGCGCTGCGAGCGCGACCTCGAACAGGCCGTGCGCCGTCGCGACCCCGGCGCCGAGCGCGACGGCCAAGCCCGGCAGCCAGATCGCGGCGCGACCGGCCCGGCCGGTGCTGCGTGCGGTCACCGCAGCGCACCCCCGATCGCCCCGGGCACCGCTCGGTCGTCGACGGGCGGCTCGGGCGGCGCCTGCCCCCGCCCGGTCGCCCACCAGCCGACGATCAGCCCCGTGTGCCGGGTCCCGGGCACCGGCGCGGGGGCCCCGGGCGGAGCTCCCCAACCGGGCCTGGTCTGGTGCGCCTCGATCGAGCACGACCCGACGCTCTTACGGAGCCGGCTGACCACGCCGGGGCGCTGGCGGTCGTGCCAATCCCCGGCGAGCTGCACCGAAGCGTCCGGACCCTGGTAGGCCGCACACCAGGCGTGCATCAGCCACAGCAGTTCCTCGACGACGTCGGCGTGCCAGGCCCAGCACTCCGGCACGACGGCGGCGCCGTCGGGGTAGCGCAGGAACACCCGGCGCAGCCACTCGGTCAACTCGTCGAGCAGCTGCGCGACCTTCTCCGGCTCGGCCGGGGCGAGCAGCCACGACGGCGCCGCAGCCGGGCGGCGGCGGGCCGCCAGCGTCGCGAGAGCCTGCGCGGTCTCGGCCACGACCTGCGCCAACTCGTCGATCCGACCGTCGACCGGGCCGAGCACGTCCAGGCGGCGGGTCAGGTCGTCGACCTGCCGGGCCAGCCCGACGACGGCCGCGCCGGTCGCGTTCCCCGACCGATCCGCGTGGGGATCGGGGTGCGGGGGCGGGTTCATCGACCCCACTCCCCATCGTCACCGGCTCCGTCGGCTGCCCGACCCCCTGCCGGCGGGTCGCGGTGGTCCAGGTCGTCGGTGACGGCATCAGCCTGGGTCGCGCGGACCAAACCAGAGACGCGGCGCATCTCGGTGTCGGTCAGCGGGCGGACACCGCCCGGCGCGGTCTCGTCAGGGGTGAACCACATCCCGCCCGCCGAGTCACGGTCGTCTGCGCCCTTCGCCTCGATCGCGGCGTCCCGGTACGGGTCGTTGACCATGTCCTCGACCCGGCGGAGCTCCAGCTCAGTCGCAGCCCTGTCGTCGTTCGGGTCGTCGTCGACGTGGGCGACCGCGTCGAGGTGCGCCTGGTGCGCGGCGTCGTGACCGCCGGTGAACCAGCCGTCGGGGTCGGCCTGCTGCTCCATCTCCGCGCGCAGGCGGCGCATCGCGTCGTCGTACTCGCGCTGCTCGCGCATCTGGTCTCCGATCAGGTCCAATAGCCGATCGCGGTCGGCCTCGTAGCGGGCGATCTCGTCGTCGTTCAGGGCCCCGGCGGCGCGCGCGGCGAGGAGGGCGCGCAGGCGCTCCTCCAGCGCGACGACGTCGGACTCGGTGACCTGCGGTCGCCGCCTCATCGATCCGCCTCCCCGTCGGTGCCCGGCCGCGGGGTGGCGGGGGTGTGCAGGGACTCGTCGTGGATGACGGCCAGCTCGCGGAACATCGCGTTGGCGTCCCGACGCCGCTCGTGGCTCTCGGCGAACCTGTCCGGCCAGCGCGTGGCCAGGACCGAGAGCGCGGCCTGGGCGACGTCGTCGCGCCACATCCGCAGCTCGTCGAGCCGCAGCGCGCGGGCCGCGCGGGCGTCGGCCCGGCGGCCGTCGCGGCCGTGGGTGCGGACGTCGCGACGGGTCCACGCCATGCGGGCCCGGCCGATCACCGGGGCGATCCCGCGCCGGATCACCACCACCCGCCCCGCGGGCAGGTTCGCGATCTGCGCCGGGGCGAGCACCGGCACCTTCCGCACCGACCGGGACGCGACCCGGCCATGCTCGTCGGTCGTCGACACCTTCTCGTCACGCTCACCGGCCAGGGTCGACCAGAACTCCAGGTCCGACTTGTCCCGCGTCCCACCGAAGATCATCACCGCGGCCGTGTTGTTCAGGATCGTCGCGGCCTTGTGCTCACCCCACCGGGCCAGGAGCTGCGCGCGGGACTGGAACGCGCACAGGATCGTCACTCCCCGACCACCCATGTCCGCGGTCCAGGACTCCAGCGGGACCGGGCTGATGAGCGCGGCCTCGTCCAGGAAGAGTCCGAGCGGCGGGTCCAGCCGGCCCTTCGGCTGCCCGGCGGCGAGCCGTCGGGCCTCGCGGGCGATGTGCCCGGTCAGGGCGCAGACCAGGGGTGCGGTCTGGGCCTCCTCCGCGCCTAGCAAGAACACCGTCGCCCGCCTGTCCAGAAGCCGGGCCACGTCGAACCCTGCGCCCGGCTCGGCCGCCGCGGCGGCGGCCGGGTGGGTGAGCCACCCGAGGGCGGGCATCACGGAGGAGG
This sequence comes from Pseudonocardia tropica, assembly GCF_040105315.1. Taxonomy (NCBI): domain Bacteria; kingdom Bacillati; phylum Actinomycetota; class Actinomycetes; order Pseudonocardiales; family Pseudonocardiaceae; genus Pseudonocardia; species Pseudonocardia tropica. Next base: position 8,756 of record NZ_JBEDNP010000033.1, on the reverse strand, counting down.
TGATCGAGGAGCGGGTGCGTTCGTTGGTGGTGATGAACTGCATCGCGTCCTGCTCGAACGCGGTCACGCCCGAGCGCCGCAGCAGGGCGGGGACCTCGCGGCCGGCGGCGTCGGGGTCGGCGACCCACCCGAGCACATCGGCCATCCGCCGGCCCCCGAGGGCGGCGGCGTGCAGCAGAGCGGCCAGGACGCGGCGGGCCTGACCGTCCCAGAACTCCCGATCCCCACCCGAACCCGACGCGACCGCGGCGAGCATGTCCGTCGCCCGCTCCGTCGCCGTCACCGGATCCGAGCAGCCCGTCAGCGGATCGAACGTGATCGTCGAGACCCGGTCGCCGAGCCCGGCCGGGTTGAACACGAACACCTCCCCGCGGGCCTGGCGCCGGATCGGCGCGCACAGGTCCAGCAGGTCCGTGCGGGTCGAGGTCACCAGGGCCGCACCGGGGGCGTCGAGGACGCGCCCGGCCAGCCAGCCGGTCTTACCGGTGCGCGGGCCGCCGACGACGATCACCACGTCCTCGACCAGCGCCCACACCCGCAACGCGCCCGTGCGGCACAGCTCCACCGCGGCCTCAGTGGTCGCGAGCCGCCACCGCTGGATCCGGGGCAGCCCGGCCAGCGAGGGGCGGACGGTGCCGGTCCGCTGCCGGACCGCCAGCGTCCCAGCGTGCCGGACGATGTCCAGGCTCGACGCGACCCCGACCTTGCGGCGGGACCGCGACGCCCACCGCGACACCGTCGCCGACGAGCGAGTCCAGCGGTGCCACACGATCACCACCGCCAACCCGGCCACCGCGACCAGCGCAGGCCAGGACAGGGCGGTGACGATCGTCGCCGCCGAGAGCAGCGCGACCGCGGCGAGCCCGGCGGCCAGACCCCGGGCCCCGCGCGACCACGCGAGCAGCGCGCCTCCGGCGAACACGGTCAGGACCAGAGCCGTGGAGCTGAACAGGATGCCCATCAGCCGTCCACTCCCGTCAGCTCTACCCACGCCGCGACGTCCGCGCGGTGGCGGGCGCAGGAGTCGGCGTGGCCGGTCTCGTTGTCGGTCGGGTGGGACTCGAACGGACCGTCATCGGTGACCTGCTGGTCGCAAGTGGTGCAGCGCCAGAACGCCGACGGCGTCCTGAACGACCGGATCCCCTCCCGCTCGGGGTCGGGGACCCGGCCGCAGACCAGCCAGTCGAACGCCGCTTCCCCGACCGGTACCCCGCCGGTCGGCAAGCTGAGGACCGCGCCGATCTCGTCCCACGACCGCCCGGCCGCGCGGGCGGAGCGGGCGTAGTCGTAGAGCTGGGCCTCGGCGACGCTGCGCACCAGCAGCGCGGCCCGAACCCCGGCGAGTGGGTCGTCGAGGCGCCGGTCGGTGAAGATCGTGAACCCGGGGATCGGGACCTCGGTCTCGGTCGCGCCAAAGACCTCGACGGCGATCCGGCGGACCAGCTCCCGGATCCGGCCGGCGGCCTGCCCGGACTCGGTGACCTTGAACAGCTCGCTCATCACCGACCACCACCAGCGACGGCGGCCAGCTCGGCGGCCCAGCGATCGACCGTCCGGCGGGACACCCCGAACGCGGCCGCGACCTCCCGCCGCGGGACGCCCTGCGCGAGAGCGGTCTTGCCGTCGGCCACGATCGGCGATCGGCTCCGGGACGGCACCTGTCGGGCTCCGGCCGGGACCTGGAAGGTGACCGCGCCCTGGCACGCCGTGACCCGGTGCGCGGGCCGGGCCGCGCGGGCCCGTCGGCGCTCGGCCGCGGTCATCCCTCCGGCGATGCCGTCCGGCTGGGACTCGATCGCCCAGTTCAGGCACTCGGCCCGGACCGGGCACCGCCCGCAGACGCGCTTGGCGCGGGTGACCTGCCGCGCGTACGCGGCACCGTCCTCCGCGACCGGGAAGAACAGCTCGGGGTCCACCGACAGGCACCCCGCGCGCTCGCGCCACCGGTCGTCGTGTCGCTCTACCATCGTCTCCTCGCCTGCCTTCTGCTGATGTGCGGTGAGAGCGGCCCGGCGGCTGTGTCCCGCCAAGAACCCGTCGCCGGGCCGTCCCTCGTGGTGTGTGCTCGCCTCGGTCATCGCGCGTCCCCCTGCTCCGGGGTCCGGGCCGGGGCGGCGAACAGCCCCGGCATCGCGTCCAGCTCGTCGCGCCGCCGGTCCCGGTCCGCGGCGCTGTCGCGACCCGCCCGGGCGCCGGGCACGACGTCGGCCAGGTGCGCCAGCCGCACCGGCAATGGCCGGTTCTCCAGCAGCGCGAGCGCGACCTGTCGCGACGGGCACTCCTGGCGCCGTGCCACCGGCCACCCGCACCCCGGGCACCGACCCGCGGTCGGGCTGTAGTGCTCGACGACGACGCGCAGCCGCTCCGTGCGTCCGGTCGGGCACAGCAGCCGCGGGTCGAGGTCGTCGGGCTGCGCGACCGGGTCCCCGACCCCGGACGTCGTGTCCAGCCGGGTGCTCACGTCCACCACTCCCGTGCGACGTCGAGCGACGCGCCGGAGCCCTGCTCGGTGAGCGCGTAGCGCAGCCCGCCCGCCTCGACCGGCTCCGGGACGCGTCCGGCCCCGTCCGGGCACAGCACCGACCCGTCCTCGTGGGAGAACTCAGGCGGGTGCCCGGCCCGGGCGGGCCAGCCCGCCGGCGGGACGTCGACGACCGGGGACCAGCAGCCCGGACACACCAGGTCCGCGACGTCGACGACGTCGTCGCCGAGCACGTGGTCGACCGGGTACTCGGCCGCCGCGCTCACGACCCGCTCCCGGAGGTCCCGGCCTGCTGCGTCCCGTTCAGCGCGGGCGTCGCCGCCTGGTCGAACGCCGACATGAACGTCCCGACGGCCGCGGGCACCCCGGCCCCGACCGGCGTGGCGATGAACAGCACCAGGGCCAACGCGGCGAACGCGACCGCCCCACCGGCCGAGCGGGCCTTGGCGCAGATGAACACCCCGACCAGCGCGACGAGGATCAGCACTCCGACGCTGCCCATCACGCACCGCCCCGCAGGTCGGCGGTCGCCCCGGCGACGGCGCTCTCGACGAGCGTCTCGATCACCTGCGCCGGGACCAGCCAGCGGCCCCGCACGCGGACCGCCCGCAGCTCCCCGGTCGAGATCGCCCGGTAGACGGTCATCCGCGACATCTTCAGCATCGCGGCCACCTCCTGGACGTCGTAGAAGGTCGGCCCCGCACTCGGAGCTCCGTTGGTCGTCATCTCTGCTCTCCGTTCGTATCCATACACACATGGTGTGCCATATGCACATAGTGCACAAGGTTGCATCGGGGTGGCTCCGCCGTGCGTGGCGACTACGCGCCCGTCACCGGGCTGCGTAGGCTCCCGACCGGAGGAGGCCGATGACCGAGCACACGGGGCGCCCGAAGTACCTGCAGGTGGCCGACGAGCTACGCCGCGCGATCCGCGCCGGCTCCTACCCCGTCGGGAGCGAGCTGCCCTCGACCTCGCAGCTCACCCGCACCTTCGAGGTGTCGACAACCGTCGTGCGCGCCGCCGTCCGCGAGCTGCGCCAGGAGGGCGTTGTCCAGGGCCAGCCCGGCAAGGCCGTCTACGTCACCGCCGAACCCGGCGAGACCCCCGACGACACCGACCGTTCCGACCTCGCCGTCCGGCTGCGCGAGCTGGAGGACCGCACCTCGACCGCCCTCGCCGCGCTCGAAGCCCGGGTGACGGAGTTGGAAGGCCGAACCTCCCGGCCGTAGCTCCCCGGACCGCCTGTTTGCTTCTGCGATGCTCTCCATGCGAATCAGCAAACAATGTCGGTGCCTCTACCTACAGTGTGCTCAGGGGGTGCATCCGTGCACAGGGGGTGCACACGGGGTGCAGGCAGCCCCTCCGGGCGGTGGTACGGATGGGCGGGGCGACGCCGAACGTCGCGCTCGGTCGCGCGATGACCGAAGCCGAGATGACCAACAACGGGCTCGCCCGCCGGGTCCGTGACCTGGCCGCACGTCGCGGCGTCCGCAGCGCCGCCGACCACGTCGCCGTCAAACGGTGGCTCGACGGCACACAGCCCAAGGCCGAGACGGCCGTCCTGATCGCGACCTGCCTGTCAGAGAAACTCGGCCGCACCGTCACCCCGTTCGGACTCGGCTTCACCGCCGTCGTCACCGGCGACGACGCCCCAGCGACCACCGTCGAACCGGTCGTCTACCCCGACGACGCCGACACCGCGACCGACCGCCTCGACTCCGTCGCCGCGGCCGACACCGCGGGCATCCTCGTCCCCGGCCCGCACGCCTGGGACGGCTTCGCCACCCCATCGATCATCACTGGCTACCTGTTCGACGACCGCAGCGAGTACCGCCGACCCGACAGCGACGACGCCCCGGTCGACGCCGAGGCGATCCGGCTGACCACCGCCCGCCTCATGGATCTGGACTTCCAGCTCGGCGGCGGACACACCCGCGAGCTGCTGCTGTTCTACTTCCGCAGCCAGGTCCTCCCGCTGCTCCGCTCGCTGCCCCGCGGCGCCGGCCGCGCGGACATCCTGTCCGCGACCTCGGAACTCGCCCAGATGCTCGGCTGGAGCGCCTACGACGCCGGGCGTCACGCCGCCGCGCAGCGCTACCTCACATACGGCCTGCGCCTCGCCCGCGACGCCGGAGACGTTCTGCTCGGCGCCCGGCTCCTCGCCAACCTCAGCCACCAGGCCAACTACCTCGGCCGCTACCGCGACGCGGTCCAGCTCTCCCGCGCGGCGATCACCACCAGCACCGGAATCCCGGCACCGGCCACCCTCGCGATGCTGCACGCGATGGAGGCACGGGCCCTCGCGTCGCTGTCCGACGGCCCCGGAGCCGAGCACGCGCTCGGACGCGCCGAGGCGTCGCTGCACCAAGGCGGCGACGCCGACCCGGCGTGGATCAGCTACTTCGACCCCGCCGAGCTGGCGGGCGAGGCCGCACACTGCTTCCGCGACCTCGGCCGCGGCGAGGAGACCCGCCACTTCGCCGGCCTGGCAGTCGCCTCCGACGCGACCCCGCCCCGGACCAGGGCGTTCATCAACATGGTCACCGCGGCCGGGGCGTTACAGGAGGGATCGCTCGACGAAGCCGTCGCGGCGGCGCGCTTAGCGATCGAGCTGGCTGGGCCGCTGCAATCCAGCCGGTACCAGCGCTATGTCGCCGACTTTGTTCAACAGGTATCCGCGGCATACCCCCGCGAACGACACACTTCAGAACTCGCGGAGTTGAGTGATCGCGCGTCGCGGTCGGGTTGAAGGTGGCCACAAGATCGGCGCCGAGGTCGGGGTCTCCCGGCAGCGCGCCCGCCAGCTCTACGACGCCGCACTCGCCGACACTCCGGTCGCGCAGGTCGAGGAGCACCGCGCCGAGGAACAGCTCCTCGCCGACGACGTCACCTGCGAGCTCCTGGCCCTCGGCCGAGATCCGTCGATCCCGGCTCGCATCCGCGTCGAGGCGTACTCCGTCGCGTGCCGGTGGGCCGAACGAAAGGCCCGGCTCCTCGGCCTCGACTCGAAGGTCGCGGTGATCGGCGAGGACCTGGTCGACGCCGAGATCGCTCGATTCACGGCCGAGCTCGGCCAGCGGTCGCAGGACTGACCGCGGCGTGGTTCGCGAGTTACCACTGAGCGGGTTGCCAGCGAGCTGCAAGGACGTGTGGCCGTCCCAAGCGATGACGCAGGCTGCTGGCCAGCTTCGGGCGATCCTGGACGAGGTTTCGGCCGACCAGTTGGTGCGCTCTGCCGCGACGCGGCACCGGATCGAGGGAGCTGTACTTGCCCTCGACGCCGCCTTGACTCCGCAGGGTTCACGGATCGCGCCGCTGTCACCCGTTCGCCTTGGAGCATCGGTGGGGACAGTCGGTGAGGATGACGGTGTGAACGACGCCTCCGGTGATCACCGTTCAACGATCGACGTCGACGGCTGCGACCTCAGCATCCGGATCACGGGGAGCGGAAGACCGGCGATCGTATTCCTGAACAGCTCCGGAGGCGATGGCAGCGAATGGAACCATCTGAGGCCGTTGCTCCCGCGCGACACGACGGTCGTGGACTACGGACGACCGGGCCTCGCGGGCTCGGCCCCCCTGTCCGGCGGTGAGGCCGAGCGAGAGTTCGGTCCGCGGTGGGCTGCAGAGCAGCTTCGAGGACTTCTTGCGCGCGCCGGGGTCGCACCGCCGTACGTCCTCGTGTCGAGCAGCCTCGGTGGCTGGATCCTCTCGATGTACGCGGCGACCTGGCCGGAGGAGCTCGCCGGTGCGGTCATGGTCGACCCCACCATGCGGACCGCGTGGCCGGACGAGGTGGTGCGGCGACCTGTGATCGAGGACGGCAACAACGGCGGGATCCGATTCCCGATGGGCCGCTCGTTCGAGGAGCTCCGCGAGGCGCCCGCGTCGCCGGTTGCTCGCTGCGTCGTGGTCTCGAGCAGTGTCGGGCGCTGGCTGCGTGACCCACCCGAGAACCCCTTCTACGAGCCGCTGACACTCGACCAGGTCGACGAGCTGTGGCAGGACTTTCAGCGCGACTGGGCTCGCCATCTGTCCGCGATCCAGGTCGTCGCCCATTCCGCCGGGCACTTCGTGCACAAGGACGCACCCGAGCTGGTCTCGCTTGTAATCAGCGAGGTGTGCTGCGCCTCTCGGGGGGACCTGCCCTTGCAACTCAGCTCAAGGGATCTCGACGAGGCCGGCGGCCACCTGGCATCGCAGCTCGGTTGAGCCGGCTCACGAGATGCCGCTCATCTTGATCGACGGATAACCCCTGGGTAATCCCGATGCCGACCAAGTGGTCACCACGACCCCGAGTTCGGCGACACACTTCCTGCCACCCCGGTCGCTTGGCGACGAGCAGGAAGAGGGCGATGTGCGTCACGTCAGATGTCGACTCCACGTAGCGCGTAGCGGGTGTCGGGGGCTTGTGTCACGATGCGATTCCCCGACGCCATGCTGCGCGCTCCCCGCCCGCACGACCTTGGAAGGATCGAGTGCCGACGGATATCCCGTCTCGGGAAGCGGAGAAGCTCCTGGCCCGAGTGTGGGCGGATGACTACGGCCGGATCGCTCTGCCAGTCGATCCCGTGTGGATCGCACGCCAGCTCGGCATGGAGGTCTACGTCAGTGCCCTCGACCCGGACGTCTCCGCGCTCATCTACGCGGCGCCAGGGTCGCAGACCAGCATTTACCTGAACAAGGACGAGCCTCGGGTCCGTCAGCGGTTCAGCTGCTCGCACGAGATCGGTCACTACGTGCGTAGGACAGCTAGCGGTGCCGCCTCCTTCGGATTCGTGGATCACCGCGACCACATCTCCTCGTTAGGTCTGGACCCGGAGGAACGGTGGGCCAACCAGTTCGCGGCCGCGCTCCTCATGCCGGCCGATCTCGTGAGGGCGTCTCCCCAGCGTGACCCGGTCGACTTGGCCCGGACCTTCGCGGTCTCCCGTCGTGCGATGGAGATCCGGCTCGACGATGTCCGACCGGCCGCGTGACCGACGACCGCTCGTCTGGGGACGATGATTCCCCGGGGCAGCCCGGAGCGCCCGAGCCCCCGGCAGCCCCGGTCCCACCGGTTCCCGTTGCCGAACAGGCACCCAAGGGCGGAGAAGGCGGCAAGGACGCTAACGACGTTCAGAACGGCGCCCCGCAGGCCGACATCGCGGCGTCTGAGGTCGGCACGGATGTCGCACAGGCTGCGGCGCTCGGGCGTCAGAAGCGGCCAGCCCGCAGTGAGTGGGCAATGGAGCGGGAGGGCCGCCAGAACGAGCTTCACGCGAGGCGCGACGAGCTGGAGCTGAAGAAGGCTGTCGCTCCCTGGCTGTTCGTAGCGCTTGGTACGCAGCTGGGCCTCGCGAACGCGATCTTTCTGTTGTACTGCATCGTCAATGGCTTCAAGATCGACCCGGGCGTCATGCAGGTGTGGCTGAGCGCTGCGGTAGTCCAGGTTCTCGGCCTGGTGTGGATCGTTGTCCGGTACCTGTTCTCCGCGACGGCGGCTCCGGATGGGCCGGGGCGACGTTTTGACCGCTCTTAGAAGCGGTGGCCTGATGACCCTGTGCCCGGTGAGCGTCGGCCACGGATCGATGTTGACGGCTGCGATCTGAACGTCTGGATCACCGGTGACGTCAGCCCGGCGCTCACTCGGGGCGAGTCAACACACTCAGGAACTCGTGATTGACAAAGAGGAGTTCCCGACCAACCTTCACGTCGTGTAGAAGGCCCGCCTCGACCAGGGCGTGCAGCCAGGAGGAAGCGGTCTGGCGGGAGACGTCGCACCGGGTTGCGACAACGTTGATGCGGCAGTAGGGCTGCTCGAACAGTACGGCCAGGAACTGCGCGTCCCGGCCCCCCGGAGTGGCAGCACGAGCGCGCTCGGCGATGTCCTCCTGGCACGTGCGGATGGCTCCGATCTTTCGTGTTGTCGACACTGCCGACTCGCGGACGACGTCGAGCATGTAGAGCACCCACTCGATCCAGGCGCCCTCCGCTGTCACGGCTCGCAGGAGCCGGTAGTAGTCGTTCTTGCGGGCAATGATGGCGCGTGAGAGATAGAGGATCGGGTCATTCAACAGACCGGCCTCGATGAGCATCAGGATGTTGATGACGCGGCCAGTACGTCCATTGCCGTCGTGGAAGGGGTGGATGGCCTCGAACTGGTAGTGAGCCTTTGCCAACCTGATGGACGAGCAGGTCAGCTGGCGTGCGGCGTGGCGTGACCTCGAAAGGGTGAAGCTCCTGGTAGACGGGCGATTGCCTAGATCAATCCGCCTGACCAGGAGCTTCAGAG